>DATIEU010000001.1:0-6323 GCA_035455565.1 Steroidobacteraceae bacterium
TCGCCAGATCGAGCTCCCGCCACCGCACGCAGGCCACCTGCCGGCCGGCATCGACCGACTCGAGCGGCGGCACCGCCGCGGCGCAGCGCGGCTGCGCCCACGGACAGCGCGTGCGGAACACACAACCCGACGGTGGGTCGAGCGGCGAAGGGATCTCGCCGCGCAGCGGCGCCAGCACCCGTGCGCGTTCGCGTTCGGGGTCGAGAAGCGGAACGGAATCGAGCAGCGCCCGCGTGTAAGGGTGCAACGGCCGCTCGAACAGGTCCGCACGTGGCGCCTGCTCCATTACGCGCCCCAGATAAAGCACGAGCACGCGCTGGCTCAGCTGGCGGACGACGGCGAGGTTGTGGCTGATGAAGAGCATGCTGAGCTGCATCTGCCGCTGCAGGTGCTTGAGAAGCTCGAGCACCTGGCTCTGGACGGAGACGTCGAGTGAGCTCACCGGTTCGTCGCACACCAGGAGCTTCGGTTGCAGGACGAGCGCGCGCGCGATCGCGGCGCGTTGACACTGGCCACCGCTCAGCTCGTGCGGGTAGCGGTTCGCCAGCGACGCATCGAGACCGACGCGCTCGAGCATCTGCAATGCCTCACGCGCCCGCTGTGCGCCTGTCAGTTCGCGACGAAAAATCGCCAGCGGCTCGGCGACGCTCTCGAGCATCGACATCCGCGGGTCGAGGCTGGCGAACGGGTCCTGGAACACGACCTGCATTTCGCGCCGCAACGCCCGCAATTCGACGCTGGAGAAGTCGCGCAGGTCCCGACCCGACCAGCTGACTCGCCCGGCGCTCGCCGGAATGAGTCGCAGGATCGCACGCGCCAGGGACGATTTGCCGCAACCCGATTCGCCCACGATGCCGAGCGTCTCACCGGCAGGGAGCGTCAGGCTCACCGACTCGAGCGCGGCGAAGCTCGTGCCGCTGCGCCAGCCGCTGCCGCGTATGGAATAACTCACGCTGAGTCGCTCGACGCTCAGCACGGCATCGTTCTCACGCCTGTTGACCAGGGTCGTCATCGGGCACCCGCCGCCGTCCAATCGGTCAGTGGGCCGTCCAGGCGCGGCGTCGAGCGCAATAGCGCTTCGCTGCAGGGATGCCGCGGCGCCCGAAAGAGCTGAACCACGTCAGCCTCCTCGACGATGCGCCCCGCGCTCATGACCACTACCCGATCGGCCAGGCTCGCGATCACGCCGAGATCGTGGGTGATGAGCACGAAGGCCGTGCTGAGCTCGCGCTTGAGGTCCCGGAACAATGCGAGGAGCTGTGCCTGGATGGTGACATCGAGGGCCGTCGTCGGCTCGTCGAGAACGATCAGGCGCGGTGCACAGGCGAGAGCCATGGCGATCATCACCCGTTGGCGCATTCCGCCCGACAACTCGTGCGGATACTGGCGAAGGCGTGCGTGGGCATCACTCATGTGCACCCGCTCGAGCAATTGTCGGGCCTCCTTCATGGCCTCATCGCGAGTCGATCGGCGGTGTGTCGTGAGCACTTCGGCGATCTGCTCGCCGACGCGGCGATGGGGCGTGAGCGAGCTCATCGGGTCCTGCAACACCATGGCGACGCGCGCCCCACGCACGCGACTGAGCTCCGCGGCCGGGCATGCCAGTAAATCCGTGCCCTCGAACTCCGCACGTCCGCGCGCGCGTCCATTACGGGCCAGGAGACCCAGGACGGCGAGAAAGAGTTGCGTCTTGCCGCTCCCTGACTCGCCGACCACGCCCAGGCATTCGCCCGTCTGCACCACGAGCGACACGCCGTCCACCGCGCGGACTTCGTCATCGGGCGTCGCGAAGCTCACGTGCAGTTCTTTGATTGCGAGGAGCGTCGCCATCAGCCCGTCCTCGGATCGAGCGCGTCGCGCAACCCGTCACCCAGGAAGTTGAAGCACGCCAGCAGGATCACCAGCGTCGCCGCGGGCACGATGAGCATCCAGGATGCCGATTCCATTTCCGCGGCCCCCTGCGCCACGAGGCTGCCGAGACTCGCCAGCGGCTCCTGTACGCCGAGGCCGAGGAAACTCAGGAAGCTCTCGAACAGGATCATCTGCGGGATGATGAGCGACGCATACACGATCACGGTGCCGAGCACGTTGGGCACGACGTGCCGCGCCAGGATATGCCCGGTGGTGGCGCCGCTCACCACCGCGGCCTCGATGAATTCCTTATGGCGCAGACTAAGGGTCTGGCCGCGCACGATGCGCGCCATGGTGAGCCAGCCGACCGCGCCGATGGCGATGAAGAGCAGCACGACGCTGCGCCCGAAGAGCACAGTGAGCACGATCACGAAGAAGATGTAGGGCAGCGAATAGAGCGCATCGACGATGCGCATCATCAGTGCATCGAGCCGCCCGCCGACGTAGCCTGCCACCGCGCCCCAGCCGACGCCGATGAGGACGCTCACCGTAGTCGCGAGCAGTGCGATCGCGATCGAGATACGCGTGCCGTGCAGTGTTCGCACGAGCAGGTCGCGTCCCAGGCGATCCGTTCCCAACCAGTGCGTGCCCTCGCCGGGCGGCACGGCGAGCGCCCGCCAGTCGAGCGCGTCATAGGCATACGGGCTCAGCGCGGGGCCGAACAGGGCCGCCATTGCGAGCATGGCCAGCACGATCAGGCTCACGACCGCAGCGCGATTGCGCCGCAGGCGCTGCCAGGCGTCGCGCCACAAGCCACGCTTACGCATGACGCACGCGTGGATCGAGCCAGCCGTACACCAGGTCGACGACGAGGTTGAACAACAGGGTGAGCGTGGCGTAGACGACGACCATGCCCATGACCAGCGTGTAGTCGCGATTGAGCGCACCTTGCACCAGGTAGCGTCCCATCCCGGGAATGCCGAAGATCGTTTCGATCACGAGCGAGCCGGTGAGCACCGCGACCGCGGCCGGCCCGAGGTAGCTCACCACCGGCGTCAGAGCCGCCTTGAGCGCATGGCGAGCGATCACGGTTCGCTCCGGCAAGCCACGTGCGCGCGCCGCGCGCACAAAGCCGCTGGTCAACACCTCGAGAAGACTCGCGCGCGTGAGACGAACGAGGTACGCGCTCAACGGTAATGCGAGCGCCGCGACGGGCAGCACCAGCGTGCGCAGCGACCCCGGCTCCCAACCCGCCACCGGCAGCCACCCGAGCCGAATGCCGAAGATCAGCGCGAGCAACGGCGCGACCACGAAGCCGGGCAACGCGATACCGATCACCGCGATGGCCCGAATGAATGCATCGGCCGGGGCGTTCTGGCGTAGCGCCGCGAGAATTCCCAGCGGCACACCGATCGCGATCGCAACCAGCAACGCGCTCAAGCCGAGTGTGAGGCTGATGGGCAGCCCCTGCCGGATGAGCTCGGTGACGGTGAAATCGCGATACTTGTACGAGGGTCCGAAGTCGCCACGCACCAGTCCGCGCAGGTAGCGCCCGTACTGCACCCACACCGGCTGATCGAGCCCGTAGGCGGCTTCCAGGTTGGCCTGGATCTCCGGCGTGAGCGTCTGTTCCTGGTCGAACGGCCCGCCGGGCGCCCACCGCATCAGGAAAAACGTGAGGGTGACGACGACGAAGAGCGTGGGGATTGCGCCAAGGAGCCGCCGCAGCGTGTAGCTCAGCATGGCGCAGCGTTCACCGACCAGCAGTGGAGTGCATTCACTGTCATCGCCGACTATGGCTTGCCCCGTCGGCACACGCAACCGCGCTGCCTCAATGGGCTCATTATCCGATACGATTGCGGCTGCAGGACGAGCGGTTTCTTTCCCAGGGGCGTACTGGTGAGCAAGATCCTGGTGGGTATCAAGCGCGTCGTGGACTTCAACGTCCGCGTGCGCGTCAAGCCGGACGGCAGCGGCGTCGTCACCGAAGGCGTGAAGATGAGCATCAATCCCTTCGACGAGATCGCGCTGGAGGAAGCCCTGCGCATCAAGGAGAAGGGGCTGGCGCAGGAAGTGGTCGTGGCCAGCATCGGCCCCGCCGACACTCAGCAGCAATTGCGCACCGCCCTCGCCATGGGTGCCGATCGCGCAATCCTGGTGCAGGCCGACTCCCTGGTGCAGCCGCTCGCCGCGGCGCGCGCGATTCTGGCACTGGTGAAACGTGAACAGCCCATGCTCGTGATCTTGGGGAAACAGGCGATCGACGACGACAACAACCAGACCGGCCAGATGCTGGCGGCGCTGTGGGGTCGGCCGCAGGCCACGTTCGCCTCACGCGTCGAGCTCAAGGAGGGCAAGGCACAGGTGACCCGCGAAGTCGATGCGGGCCTGGAGACCATCGAGGTCGATTTGCCCGCCGTGATCACCACCGACCTGCGGCTCAACGAACCGCGCTACGTCAAGTTGCCGGAAATCATGAAGGCCAAGAAGAAACCGCTGGACACCCTGCCCTTCGCCGAGCTCAACACCGAAGCCGCGCCACAGTTGCGCGTGCTGCGCACCGATCCTCCCGCCCAACGCCAGAGAGGCGTGATCGTCAAGGACGTTCCGGAGCTCGTGGCGGCGCTCAAGAAAAAGGGCTTGCTGTGAACAGTCGCGTCCTGATCGTTGCCGAGCACGACGGCACGAAACTCAACCCGAGCACGGCCAAGTGCGTCACCTGCGCGCGCGCGTTGCCACAGCCTGAAATCGTCATCGCAGTGCTCGCCGCAGATGGCGGCAACGTGAGTACGCAAGCCGCGGCGCTCCAGGGCGTAACGCGCGTGTTGCGGGTCGATCAGCCAGGCAACGCGCATGCGCTGGCCGCGACCTGGGCGCCGCAGGTGGTAGCGCTCGCGCAGGGGTACACGCATGTGCTGGGCCCTTCGACCACGTTTGGCAAAGACCTGATGCCGCGCGTCGCGGCGCTCCTCGGCGCGCCGCAGGTGAGCGACCTCATGGCGGTCGAGGGCGCGCAGAAGTTTCGCCGACCCGCCTACGCCGGCAATGCCATTCTCACGGTGGAAGCACCGGCAGGATCACCGGTGGTTGCGACGGTGCGCGTCGCCTCATTCGAGGCGGCGGCCACGGGCGGCTCGGCGCCGATCGAGTCCGTCAACCTGAAGGTAGAGTTGCCCGCGCACACGCGTTTCGTGTCGATCGCCGCAGGCTCGACCGACCGTCCGGACCTGCAGACCGCCACACGTGTTATTTCGGGCGGGCGCGCGCTCGGCAGCGCGGAGAATTTCAAGCTGCTCTACAACCTCGCGGACAAGCTCGGCGCCGCGGTCGGCGCTTCGCGCGCTGCGGTCGATGCCGGCTACGCGCCCAACGATCTGCAGGTCGGGCAAACGGGCAAGATCATCGCGCCCGAGCTCTACATTGCGATCGGCATCTCCGGCGCGATCCAGCATCTCACCGGCATCAAGGACGCACGCACGATCGTCGCGATCAACAAGGATGCGGAAGCGCCGATCTTTGAAGTGGCGGACTTCGGTCTCGTCGGCGATTTGTTCACGATCCTGCCGGAGCTCGAGAAGCTCATCGGCTGATCGGCGCGCCATTCGCGCCGTCGCTTCGCGGCTTCTACTGCGCGCGCTTGCGACCGACGCGATCGAACAGCCGGGCGAGGGGCGAACGTCCCTTGACGACCGACACCGAGAGATGCCGCACGCCGCTCTCTGCGGAATCGTCGATGGCCGGCGCGTTCTCGATGCTCAGCTCGTCGGCGCCGAGCTCCTCCAGCAACTCCTCGGCGCTCTTGGCGGGCTTGTGTTTCCCATGGAGTCGCTTCGCTGCCGCGGTCACCGTGGCGTCATTGGCGGTGACCGGCTTGCGCGCGACGGCGGCTTGCGCCGCTGTGGACTTTGCCGGCTCGGAATCGGGCATTAGCACGATTTCATCGTTCGATGCGCTCGTCGCGGGCGTCTTGGGCGCTGGCGCGGGCGCTACCTGGGCCGCCGTCGCAACCGCCGAGGCCTTGTCGCACTCGCGATCACTGACGGGGACCACCGAAGCCGCCGAGAAGTCGGATCGCGCATAGAGCGCCACCTGGCGGGCGGACAGAGGATCCTTGAAGAATCCCAACCGCAACCCGTACCAGCGCCGCCCGGCGCGTTCGACCTGCACCGAGTAGAGCGTGTAGGCCTCGAAGATCGCCAGTTGGGGCACGTTGCCCGGCTGCACGGGGGTCGTGGCCCAAATGAGCTGCACGGCGAATTTCTGGCCCTGGGCGAAAGATCCGGCGGCCGGGTCACTGGGTGGCTTGGCTGGGGCGACGGGCGTGTGGGCGCGCGGCGCCGACTCGAGAAGCTGTAGCACTTGCGACGGCGTCATCGGCATACGGTTGACGGTGTGCGAAGCAGGCGTTGCCAGCCGAGCGCGAACTGGAGGCGCGCTCACGGGAGCATTGCGTGGCGCGACCAGCGTGGCCT
>DATIEU010000002.1:0-2743 GCA_035455565.1 Steroidobacteraceae bacterium
GTCAGTGCTATTCCGCGCCGACGAGGTGATCCAGTGAAGCGGCGCGCAGCCGTGCAAGGTCTATCGCATCGGTTTCTTCGTGGCAGAAGGCTGCGGGACTTTTGCGGGATTCAGCTGTGCTCGGTTATGCATCGCTCTGCATAGTGGCGCAACGGGCGCCTCGGTCAGTTTAGAAAGTTCAGCTACTTAGCGTTGCACTAACGAACTACGAACCAGGGGGTCGTGGGTTCAAATCCTGCCCGAAACGCAGCAAGCGAGTCAAACGCCACGGTTCTCGGGGGTCAACACAATAGGGCGGAAGGTTTCCTCTCCTTGGTTGGCGCAGACGATGGCAAAGTAGCAAGCGGCTCACACACCGCGGTGAGTGGGGGGGAAAGGCATCGACATAGCAGCTCCCCTTCCTCACTGGCGGTTCTTTAGGGTACGCGGCTCTTTCTTTTTCCGCCCGCGACCAAGCATACCAAGACGCCACTGCCCAGGCGATTGCCATCGTGGTGTAACCGGCGGCGGGCCGTCGGGAGACATCGCAGTAGGCTTTCCTTATTCGTGCCAATGAGGAGGAAGTATGGAAAAACCCTATGAGGGCGGTTGCGTATGCGGTTCGGTTCGCTATAGCGTGCGCGGCAAGCCGGCGGTTACTTCTGCTTGCCACTGCAGGTACTGCCAACGCAGGACCGGAAGCGCGTTCGCGACACTGGCCTACTTCGACGAAGCGAACGTGCGGATCGTTAAGGGCGAGGTTACGGAGTACCAGCACCGCTCGGATGAAAGCGGCCGATGGCTGAGGACGCAGTTCTGCCCGCGATGCGGAACGACCGTCACAATCGCTGTGGAGGCGCGGCCCGGAATGAGAGGCGTAGCCCTGGGAACGCTCGATGACCCGGACTCGCTGCGGATCGAGCGGCATATCTGGTTGAAGTCAAAGCGGCCCTGGGTCTTGATCCCCTCCGACGTCACCACCTTTCCTCAAGGATCGGTTGGGATGGCGCATGAACCTCCCTCATGACGCATGCCCAATGGACGAATCCACCTCCGGCGCTGGCGATTCACGGACGAAAACGGAAAGCGGCGCGTGACGTCGTAGCTCATGAGCGAGGACACGGTCATGGAGGTCGCGCACGTCTACAAGGACGCCGTGAAAGTCGAAGGCTCGGTGGAGATATGGAAGCCGGCGGGATCGACGAGCGGCTTTCAGACATCGCGCAAGGCATCCTCGACGACGGGATGATCTACGAGCAGCCCTGGGCATACGTTCTGCCTTGGGCACCTCAAGGCGTGCCGACAACGAGGTCGCGGCTCTGGAGCTGGCCGCGTGGGCCCGTGAGCACCGCATACAGAGAGTAGAGGCTGCGATCCTTGACGTAGCGGTCGAACACCCAGGCCATTCCCCGGCGCACCTGCTCCGCATTGGCGTCTATCCCGCTGCACCAGACACGGCCCAACGTGCGCCCGTTGCGGTCCTTCTCGGTCCACCAGACCCGGGCCGCCCTTTTCTCACAGATCTGTGCGAGCGATTGCCGAGAGCGCTTGCCGAATGGCTGCTTCAGTTCCGGCGCATCTATCTCCTTTAAGCGCTCGGGTCTGTTTGCCTTGAAAGACGACTATCAGCGAGTCGCCATCGACAATGCGAAGCACCGCGCCGTCGAATGTTTCGCCGTAAGCCGAGCTGGCAACAAGGAACAGACTGACGAGCAGCCGGCGCATAGTCTTTGCGATGATACTGTATGCGCGTACAGTACGTCCAACGTGCCGCCCCATGAAGTTCAGAGTTCGCTTATTGAGGAGACGCGGCCAGCGCCTGCCGTGGCGCGAAGTCCTGAATGCGCCAAGCTACGTTGGCGATCTAGTCACGGTGTCGGTGGACATTTCCGGGGAACGCTACCAGGCTGCAGAACTGCGAGCGGCAGACCCTATGGTGGAATCGCCCATCCCGAAGCTCTATGAGCCTGTACTAATCGGGTTCGCTCCTCAAGCGTTTCGGCTGCGCGGCTTCGAGAGCGTACTCTCATCCCGAGGGGGCTATGCGGTGGTACAGGAGTGGCACTGCGAGGAGGCATGAAACGACAAGTGTCATATCTACTCCCGCTGTTTTTCGGCAGCGGGTGCGCAGCGCTCATGTACGAGATCATCTGGTTCCAGTTGCTGGAACTGGTGATCGGTTCGACCGGAGTATCGCTAGGTATCCTCCTCGGGACGTTCATGGGCGGGATGTGCCTGGGAAGCCTCTTGCTCCCCCGGTGGATCTCCCCAGCATGGCATCCGCTGCGGGTGTACGCGGTATTGGAAGCGGGCATCGCCGTACTCGGCGTGCTCGTCCTCTTCGCCGTGCCAGTCGCCGGCCGGCTCTATGCTGCCAACGTGGCGACCGGGCTCCCTGGGCTTCTGCTGCGGGGTTTCACCTGCGCCGTACTGCTCCTACCGCCGGCAATCATGATGGGGGCAACGCTCCCCGCCGTGGCACGGTGGGTCAAAGCCACTCCCAAGGGCGTGAGCTGGCTCGGGTTCTTCTATGGCAGCAACATCGTCGGGGCGGTGTTTGGCTGTCTATTCGCCGGCTTCCCTGCTCCGCGTGCACGATATGGGTGCGGCTACGTTCGTCGCCGGCGCAATAAACACTGCTGTGGCGATCGCCGCTTTGGCGCTGGCCGCGCTCGCGCCGAATTCCTCCTCGCAGTTCTCCCGTCTCGCGCCGACGCCTGAGCAGGGCGCCGTCAACCCGCAAGGGGCGATAACCGTCTATCTC
>DATIEU010000003.1:0-2141 GCA_035455565.1 Steroidobacteraceae bacterium
CCCGGGCGATTGCCTTGTTCGATCGGCCCGCGGCGACATGGCGGAGCACTTCGAGTTCGCGTTTGGTCAGCCCATGCTCCGATCCGGACGCGGTCCCGCGAGCGAGCGCATCCACGCGAGCTAGGTCAGGCGCCGCACGCAATTCGGAAAAGGCACCGCGTGCGGCGTCCAGCTCGAGCACCGCGGTTTCCTCATCCCCGAGGATGCGACAAGCCTTTGCGATCAGCACGCGAACGCGCGCCGCTTCGTAGGGGACCTCGAGTCGCCGCCATGCGTCGAAGGCCCGCCGCAGAGTACCGAGGGCCGCGTCCGGCTTTCGCTCGGCGAGATCCAACGCACCGCGAGAGTAGGCCGCCAGCGCCTCGAGGAGTTCGCTTCTGCGGCCCTTGGATGATTGTTCGATTTCGCTGCAGGCCTCCCGGGCCTGCTCGGTACTTCCCTCGGTTAGGAAGATCTCCACGCTTGCTGGAAGCAGTTTGGCGCGACGAACCGGATCAGTGGTCTCCGAAAGCGCCCGTCGGATTGCGCTGGCCGCAGCAGTCGTTCGGCCCTGGACGAGTCGCAACAGCGCGAGCCCCGGCTGCGGGTCGTGACCGGATCGGGCGGCCTTGCGATACGCGGCCTCCGCCTTGTCGAAGTGACCCTGCACCCGGTGCACCTCGCCCTGCCGGTACAGTGCGTGACCCACGCCGGAACTGTTCATCGCCTTCGCGAACTGTGTCTTCGCCCGCTGCGCTTCCTGCAACGCCAAGCGCCAGTCGCCCCGCAGTAGCGAGACCTCGGCACGGTGGACCAGGCATAGCCCCGTGTGCGCCACCATTTCCGGCTGCTGCTCGCACCATCCCGTCAGAGCTTGCGTCCAAGCTTGGGCGCGGCTCAGCTGGAACATATCCTGGCAGTAGGCGATGACGCTGCAGTACACCAGGCCCGTCACGACCGGGGAGAGCTCGCCGGCCGTGACGGACACCATGACTTCATCCATGAGTCGTAAGCCCTCCTCGACGCGACCCAGTCGAACCAGCGCATGTCCACGCTCGTGCGCGGCAAGGGCGAAGAGGTCCGCTTCGCCGTGACGTTCGGCGATGCGCTCCGCTTTCTTTGCAGCATCCGCCACGCCTTTCCAGTCCAGTTCCCCGGCGCGCTTTAGAAGCGTGGGGACTAGCAGGTAGCCGTACTCCACGCTATCGCGCGGTCCGCTTTCGGCGAGGCGCTGCGCGCGCCCGAACCAGCCAGCCGCGTGGCTGGCTCGACCACGCACCGCGAGATTGATCCCGGCCCAGAATGCGCAGCGCGCGGCACGCGACAGGTTGCGAGCGTGCTGGTGTGCGCGATGTGCCCGCTTCATGCACTCGAGGTGATCGTCGTTGCGGCCCAGCATGTAGGCCGCGATGGCCAGATGCTCCAAATCCTGCGCGCCGAGGGTACGCGCCCGGTCAGCCCTCGCGAACGCCCGGAAGGCGCGTGCCCACGCTCGACGCGCCACGGCTTCGCGGGCCTTCTCGATTGCGTTGGGTACGATCATGACCTCCGGCGAGCGTGATCTGCGGTAAGGATAGCCCCCGGACGGCGGCCGGCCCAACTGACGGCTCACACGAAGGCGGATCGCTAAGACAGAGGACTGCTTCGGGTCGATTCTGTGGAAAAAATCCAAATCGCGAGGAGGGCAAATTTTGGTCGGATATCGAGGAGATCCAAAAATCGACTGAGCTCTGCGCATGGACGGCCGTATTGTTGCGCGAGGTCGTCGATCGAACCGATCTTCTTCTCATCGAGCGCGATCCCGATCAGCATTGCCACGACCGTCTTCGACATGGAAAACGACTGGATGCTCAGGAGTGAGCTCGTACTGGTAGCGCCCGACAAGGACGGTGTCGCTTTGCAGGACGAGGAGCCCGGTGTTTCGATTAGCGCTCAGGTCGGAGTCAACATTCCCGGAGCGGCCTTGGTACTCATAGCGTAGTTGTGGCTCTTTCGCTACACGCTTAAGCGGCCGCGGCGTTCTGGCCTTGACGGCGCGCGCCGGGACGATCTCGTCGTAATGGCTGAGATTCGCGACATAACAGCGCTGGTCGAGGCCACCGAGCGCGATGACGTGCTTGCAAACGACATAGCCTTCGCGCTTGCCAAGAAGGTCCTCGTCC
>DATIEU010000004.1:0-2269 GCA_035455565.1 Steroidobacteraceae bacterium
CGGTTGAGCGCCGCCCGCGCACGGTTTGCATCTATTAGGAGTTTCTAATATAGTGGATCGCTCAAACCGGGACGGGAGGCATCGTGGCCGGCAAGCTGGTCATCGTGATGGCGAACACGGACCCACGCAACGGCGAGGAGCTCGGGGCGCCGATCTTCCAGGCGACGGTCGCCGCGGCCATGGACTACGAAGTGGACGTCATCTGCACCGCCACCGCCGGGCGCCTCATGAAGAAGGGGGTGGCCGAGCAGCTTTTCGTCAAGGAAGGCTCGCCCAAGTCGGTGTACGACTTCATCAAGGACGCCCACGAAGCGGGCGTCAAGTTCTACTGCTGCTCCCCCAACCTCGATCTGTTCGAAATGAAGGAGTCCGACCTCATCCCGGAATGCTCCGGCATCGTGGGCGGCGCCCACCTGATCGAGGAGATCATGGAAGGCGACTGCAAGGTACTCACCTACTGAGGCCCGGCCATCGATGTCGCATGCCGCAGCTACACGAGTCCAGACCCGGATCGGCGACCCCCTGTCGGAGAAGCCGCCGGTCGCGCGCGAGAAGCTGGAGGAGATCTTCAAGGACATCCAGTCGGATCTGCGCTACGACCACGAGCTGAACGGGTGCCTCAACTGCGGGATCTGCACCGCCACCTGCCCCGCCGCCCACTACTACGACTTCAGCCCGCGCGAGATCGTGCAGCTGCTGTGGACGGAGAACCTCGAGGGCATCTACGACGCGATGCAGGAGAAGATCTGGGCCTGCGCCCAGTGCTACACCTGCGCCGCGCGCTGCCCGTTCGGCAACTCCCCGGGCGGCCTCGTGATGCTGATGCGGGAGACCGCCATCAAGCACGAGATGGAGTCCGCGAAGAGCGTGCTGCGGCCGTTCTCGCGCGTGATGCTGAAGCTGATCTCCACCGGCAACCAGCTCTCGCCCGACATGATCAACCCCCAGCATTTCGCGGACTGGGGACCGAATCTCTCGAAGGTCGACGCGCCGCTGAAGCTGCTGCGCCAGGCGATCCCGATGCCGACCCTCAACACGACGGCGACGGCGTGGGAAGTCAATCTCAGGACCTCGATCGAGCTCTACACGATCTGGGAGGAGACCGGCGTGCTGAAGCAGCTCGAGGGCATCGACCAGAACCTGTTCGATCTCATCACCGACTTCATGGACGAAAAGCGCGAGGACTGGAAGGACTATCTGGCCGAGCAGCAGGACGGGAAAGATGACTGAGGAGACGCGCATGGATCCGAAAACGAACTGCGGCGAACGATTCACCGGACACGGCCCGGAGTGGCGGGATTCCAATCTTTCGCCCTCCGAGGCGCGCCTGGCGACCTCGTGGGTCGAGCAGAAGGTCGACCGGCGCTCGATGCTGACCGGCAAGGAACGGGTCGAGGACGTGCGCGACCTCATGTGGCAGCTCGAGAAGGATGGCGAGATCGTCGTGCACCGGGTGGCCGACGAGCACGAGCCGGTGACGGTCAAGACGCTCTACGGCTGGGACAAGAAGATCCCGACCCGGCGCCTGTGGCACCACAAGTCGTGCGGCCAGTGCGGCAACACGCCGGGCTATCCGGCGTCATTGCTGTGGCTCATGAACCGGCTCGGCGTCGAGTACCTGGACGAGACCGACCAGACCTCGTGCACCGCGTGGAACTACCACGGTTCGGGCATCGGCAACCTCGAGAGCCTCGCCGCCGTCTTCCTGCGCAACTTCCACCAGGCCTACGTTGCCGCGCGCGCGCAGGGCCTGCCGGATGCCTACTACTATCCGCTCGTGCACTGCGGCACCTCGTTCGGCAACTACAAGGAGGTGCGGGGCTATATCCTGCGCTCGGCGAAGCTGCGCAGCCGCGTGATGCAGATCCTCGGCAAGCTCGGGCGCCTGGTGGACGGCAAGCTCCTCATCCCGGAGGAGGTCGTCCACTACTCGGAGTGGCTGCACGTCATGCGCGACCGCATCGTGCAGCTGAGGGAAATCGACTGCGGCGGCATCCGGGCGACCATCCACCCCGCCTGCCACGTCTACAAGATGGTGCCGGAGGACGCGGTCTACGACGACGCGATACTCGGCGGGAACCGCGTGGCGGTTTCGACCGGCATCATGGAAGCGCTCGGCGCGCAGGTAATCGACTACTCGACGTGGTACGACTGCTGCGGCTTCGGCTTCCGCCACATCATCTCCGAGCGCGAGTTCACCCGCTCGTTCGCGATCGACCGCAAGGTGCGCGTCGCCGTCGAGGAAGCGCACGCCGACGTGATGATCGGC
>DATIEU010000005.1:0-3798 GCA_035455565.1 Steroidobacteraceae bacterium
TTCGGAAACCAGGAGCTGTTCGAAAGTGCATCGCAGCCCGCCAATAACGCGGCGCTCGCACTGGTGAGCGCCTGTCGCAGGAAAGATCGGCGGGAACGCACGCGCCATCTCATGGTTGTTTCTCCGGGGAGATCCGGTAGCGGCCCGTGATCATCGAGCGCAGGTTGTTCCAGAACCCTGTGATGACGACCTGGAGTACATGGATCAAGACGAACAACACCAGGATCCACGCGGCAATGAAATGCAGGGTGCGCGCGGACTGACGGCCGCCCAGCAAGTCCACCCACCCGGGCAAGATCGAATTGAGCCACGGCGACATCGACAAGCCGGTCACCAGGACCAGCGGGAAGAGGCCGAAGATCAGCAGCAGATAGGAGAGTTTCTGGAGCACGTTGTAACGCCTGGCTGCTTCGCCGCGTGCATGACGAAAGAGCAGGTGATCCCTGGCGGAACGCCAGATGCCACGCCAGTCCTCGCGCGTCGGTTTCAATTCACGCTGCACGTGGCTGCTCGCGAAGCTGTGCACGAGATATACGACGCCATTGATCACGAAGAGCCACGCGAAGAAGAGATGCCAGCGGCGCCCCATGGCGAGCCACGTTCCGCTGGGAACGATCATCCAGTCCGCGAACTTGCTGTCGAGCTCGATAATGGCGCGCTTGCCGGTTTCGGGTAGCCTGCCATACGGGAACGCCTTCGGGACTTCAAGGATGGCGGGCCGGCCGGTGTAGGAAGACTTGCCCCAGTAGAGCGCCGGATGCTCGTTGAAAATCTGCAGCCCGCTCATCAGCAGAACCGTCAGCGCGATCACGTTGATCCAGTGCGTGATGCGCACCAGCAGGCTGTGACGGTTGTAGAGATAGCTGTCTGCCATGGGCGTTGCGGCCTTCGGCAGGCATTATCGTCACTGTCCGTCGCCGAACCAACAGGTCGCCCGGCGTCTGTCCTTCCCGCGCGCGGTTACTGGTACAGTTTCGTCCGAGCGCCCCCGTAGCTCAGTGGATAGAGCGACCGCCTCCTAAGCGGTAGGTCGTCGGTTCAACTCCGGCCGGGGGCGCCACTTCAACATTCGTTGACGCCTGTAAGTCCACTTTTTTGACTTTCCAACCGCGGTCGGCGGTGGTTGGATGTGGCCGTCGAAAAAGGAGGGCCCGGAAAACGTTCGACGTTGTGTGGCGGCCTCGGACTGCTTACAGGAGGAAGATCATGTCAACGCGTATCTCTCGGCGCGATTTTTCGAAAGCAGCTGCCTATGCCTCACTCGGCACAGCGGTCGCCGGATATGCCAGCGTTCACGCGCAGGAGCACGAGGGCTCGCTCGACTGGGCGATGAATGCGACGATCATCGATGGCTGCAGCTGCCAATTGCTGTGTCCGTGCATCTTCGGCTCGCCCGCGACAGTCGGCTCAGCCGCGACCCACCAGCATGCGGGACACAGGTCCTGTTACTTCAACGCGGCGTTCCGGGTGAATAAGGGGCATCACGGCCAGGTGAAGCTGGACGGACTCAAGTTCTGGTTCGCGGGAGACAAGGGCGACGCCAAGACCGTCGAACTCACATTCGAGCCTGCCGCGACCAAAGAGCAGCGGGCGGCGATCCGCGTGTTCCTGTCGCATTTCCTGCCGTTGAAGTGGGCGTCCCTCACCGAGGGACCCGATGCGAAGATCGACTGGAAAGCCGAGGCCGTGCGCGCCGAGGCCAGGCTCGATGGGGGAAAGGCTGCTGAAGTCGCTTTGACCCGATTCTCCGGCGCCACAGGCAAAGGTACGACCGTAATCAAGAACATGAGCTACTTCGCCGCCACCCGAACCGACGGGTTCAATATCCTGCCCGTCGAATACATCGCTTATCGTCGCGGGCCCACGCCAGCACCGTTCGAGTTCAAGGGGACCTCGGGGTGGACCATCACCATCGACATGAACTCAAACGACGTGACTGCAACGTAATGCTGCTCTCTACGGCTGCGTCACCCTGACATCGTCGAATTGAGCGGCGGCACTCAGGGTTCCAAGACCCCAACTGCCTTCTGCAAAGTCGTTGTCGATGGCTTCGACGAGCGGCTGGTTGTTGACGTAGCCGCGCAGGGAACTGCCGACGGCTTCGAGTCGAAGCGTGTACCAGGTGCCGACGCTCACCGGGAACGAGGCCGTGTCGAGCACGATGACCGTACCATTCACGCGTTTCCGCAGCGACACGCTGTTCGAGCTGCGCACGGTCAGGAAATAGTGGTTCTGATCGTCCTGTAACCGCGCGAAGATGCCGAACCAGCGATCGTCACCCGGCCGAAACGCGGTGGCCCGTGCGCGCACCTGCACCACCTGATCGTCCACATCGATGTCAGTATCGGCGCGACGCGCGCCGGTAGTATTGCCCTGCATGAATACCCTGTTGAAGCTGGGGAAGCCCTCCGCAAGCTCCACCCAGCTACCGCTCCGCGGGATCCACCACGGCTCGTGGCCTCCGATGTCAAAGTTATCCAGCAGCAGCGCAGTCTGGGGATTCGGGCTGATCACCACGTTGTCGTAGTCGGTGGCGGTGCGATACATGCGAAGCCCGGGAGTGCCACGCGTGAGTGATCGATCGACGGCCTCGAGCACGAGCTGACCGTCGACATAGGCCCGCACCCGGCTGCCTATGGCCTCGAGTCGCAGTTTGTAGCGTCGATTGAGGTCCACAAACTCGGAACGCGAGGCGAGCACTGTCACCACGCCATTGACGCGCTTGCGCAGCGAGATGACGTTGCTGTTGCGCAGGGTGAGGTAATAGAGGTTGCCTGGGTCAGTCTGGCGCACCGCGAGTCCAAACCAGCGGTCGCCGCTCCCGGCGGCATAGCTTCTCGCGACGACATCGGCTTCGATTGACTGGTCCGTCATATCGAAACCGGTGCGAAAACTCCCCGCATCGCCGGCGACGCGCGACTGGCGATAGAAGGAGCTCAGGCCGTTGAACGGCACGGAGACAACGCTGCCGGGGATGTGAGTCCACTCGGCGGTGTTGCGATCCTCAAAATCGTCCTGGATCAATGCCGGCTGTGTGAAGCTGGCGGGCAGGTCGAACACGTAGACCACCCGTTCGTCCGCATCGACGCCGCTCGCGACGACCCTGCGGCCGCTGATTTCGGGATTGTCGAAAATGAGACCATCGCTTGGGATCAGCCTGGCGACATATTCGAAGTCACCACTGGCATTGCGCGTGAAGATTCCAACGGAGGGCTCTACCAACGGCGCACCCGTTCCGTAACCGATCGCGGCGATGCCATTGAGCAACTCCAGACCCGATGGCGAGGCCAACGTCGCGCGGTCGGGCCGCAGCAGGTTGCCGGCGACCGACCACGTGCCGTTCTGGCGAAGGACGTAAGGTCCAACCAGGCGCGAGTTGGCGCTGGCGATTGCGGTGTCACCCTCTATGGTCACGGATCGACCCGCCAAGCCTGAACCGGGCTCCTCCGGCGGTAGTTGCACGACGGCGGTGGGGGCCGATGGCCACGTTCCGCCCACGTCGCGATTCCAGATTTGAACTTCACTGGCCGCGTTGAAAGCTTGGCCAACGATCACTCGATTGTTCGTCAGGTCGACGTCGCCTCCGCTCGAGTCGACGTCGCATTCCGTTGGACCGGGCGGCACCATGCTGGGAAAATTCTGCGTCGTGGTCCAGGTGCCGGACTGCTTTTGAATCAGCTCCGCATCCGCGCACGTGCCCAGAATGGTGCTCGCCAGGAGCATCCCCGAGTGCACTTCCAGATCACTGTTTTGCGCGCCCGCCAGAGTCGGAGCGGACACCCAGCCCGAGGCCGTTCT
>DATIEU010000006.1:0-3400 GCA_035455565.1 Steroidobacteraceae bacterium
GCCTTGTGGAGCGCGATGACCGCGCTCTGCGGTATGGCGACGGGCTTCTGGTCGCTGGCTGCGGCACGGGCGGGAACCGCAGTCGGCGAAGCCGGCGGCTCGCCACCCTCGCATGCGCTGATCTCGGACTACTTTCCCCGGGAGAAACGCGGCACGGCGCTCTCCTTATATGCGCTCGGTGTGCCGGTGGGAGCCATGCTCGGCCAGTTTCTCGGCGGCTGGTTCAACGAGTTCTATGGCTGGCGCCAGACCTTCATCCTCATCGGCCTGCCGGGACTGCTGGTGGCGGTGCTGGTGCGCTTTACAGTCGCCGAGCCGCCGCGCGGTCACTCCGACCATTCTTCTGCGGCTGCGGCGCGCACAGCCGCGCCCCCCATCCGCAGCGTGGTGCAGTTCCTCTGGCGCTACGTATCGTTTCGCCACATGTGTCTCGCGGCGGCGCTGCACTCCGTCGTCTGGTATTCGGGCAGCGCTCTGAACGGCGCGTTCTTCGCGCGCTCGCACGGCATGCAGAGCGGCCAGTACGGCACGTGGCTGGCGTTCTTCTCGATCGTCGGTGCGGTCGGCACGCTCCTCGGCGGTTTTCTCTCCGATCGCATCAGCAACCGCCTGGGCGACCGTCGCTGGTACATGTGGGTACCCGGCATCGCCACGCTGGTCATGGTGCCGTTCCAGTTCAGCTCGTATCTCGCCACCGACCTGCGGGTGGTCGTGCCGTCCTTCTGCGTGATGTTCATCTTTGCTTCGATGTTCTTCGGCCCTTCGTTCGCGGTCACGCAGGGGCTGGCCACGTTGCGTACGCGCGCCGTGGCGACTTCGATTCTGCTTTTCGTCCAGACCTTCATCGGGCTCGGCCTCGGCCCGTTCCTCGCCGGCGTGATCAGCGACCGGCTGCAACCCACGTACGGGACGCAGTCACTCGCTATCGGCCTGGTCGTGGTCGGCCTCGCCAACATCTGGGCGGCAGCACACTACTTCCGCGGCGCGCGCACGCTGCGTGCGGACTTCGACACCACGCAACGCCTGATTCAGAACGGGCAGGCCTGACTCACCCGCTGAACGAATCGCACGACACGTTCGCGTGCCAGTTCACGAATGTGCCGGTGGGATTGTCTTTCCACGCCCAGACGTGCAGCGTGTAGAAGTTGGGCAGTCCGAAGCGATTCGGGCTCTCGAACAGATGGAGCAGTTGTCCGCCGAGCTCCGGCGGGGCCGCGTTGTTCGCATGCCAGGCGTCAGCGAGCACCAGGAAGTCGGCACCGATGAGCCGCACGCGCCCGTTGGGCAGTGGCTCGTAGATCACGATCTCCGGTTGCTCGGGATCGAGCTTGCCGTCGCCGACCAGCGCCATGTTCACGTAGTGCAGCCCCATGGCCCCGTTGTCCGGTCCGCTCACGCAGCCGAAGTGCAGCTCGTAGCCTTCCGCTTCAGCCACCGCGACGTCCCGGAAGCGCGCCGTCGCGCGGCGCACGGTCCTGATGAACTCGCTCGAATCGGGTTTGTGATTTGCGGCGGATTGATGATGTGACGCTGCGGCCGCCGATGGACCCTCGTCAGCCGCCGCCTGGAGCGCCAATCCGCCCGCAGCCGCAACCACACCCGCCACATACCAATGAAGAGACTTTGCCGATCGTGCAGCCTTCATGTCTGAACCCTCCTGGTGATCGGACTCACTGCGCCGCTGTGCCGCGGTGCGTCCACGGGTGAACGGAATCAACACAGGCGAGAGAATCGCGCGCGCCAGGCGGACATGACAGATGAAGAATGTCCCGCGCGTAGCGTGGTCTCGCCGAAAGTCAGGTGACATTTGTCCCGCGCTCCACCAGACTCTCGCGCGCACGGTGGAGCAATTGCTGATGCGGCAATCCATTCGGTATTTGACGACCACGGATGGCGTGCGACTCGCCTGGGCGGTCATGGGCAGCGGTCCGGCGCTGATCAAGGCCGCTAACTGGCTCACTCACCTGCAGTACGACCTGGAAAGCCCGGTCTGGCAGCACTGGCTGCAGTTCTTCAGCCGCTACTTTCGTTTCACCCGCTACGACGAGCGAGGCTGCGGGCTGACGCAATGGGAAACGCCCGACGTCTCGATGCCGCGCTGGATCGACGATCTCGAGGCCGTCGCTACGGCGTCTGAGCCTCAGAGGCCTGCGACGCTCCTCGGAATCTCGCACGGCTCCGCGGCATGTATCGGCTACGCCGTGCGCCACCCGGAGCGCGTGTCGCGATTGATCCTGTACGGCGGCTATGCGCGCGGTTGGCGCCTGCGCGACGACCCGGAGGGACTGCGCCGTTACCGGGCGATCGTCGACCTGATACGCCTGGGGTGGGGAACCGACAACGTGGTGTTCCGCCAGGTGTTCACCTCACGCTTCGCTCCCGAGGCGAGCCCGACGCAGCTCGGCTGGTTCAACGACCTGTGCAAACGCACGACGACGCCCGAGATCGCGGCCCACCTCTTGCTCGCGCGCGCGGAGGTGGACGTGCGCGAGTTGCTGCACCAGGTGCGCGTGCCGACCCTGGTGCTGCACGCGATCGGCGATGATGTGTCGCCGCTCGAGGCGAGCCGTGAGCTCGCCGCCGGAATCCCGAATGCCGAGTTCGTGCAGCTCGAATCGCGCAACCATATTCTGCTGGAGCACGAGCCGGCGTGGTCGCGGTTCAAGGACGTGGTGCTCGAATTCACCGGGTGCGACGCGCAGGCGCGCGAGGGCGATCACTCCGTCGATGCGCTCTCGCCCCGTGAGCGCGAGATTCTCAGTGCGCTCGTTGCCGGGCGCAGCAACGTCGAGATCGCCAGGAACCTCCACATCAGCGACAAGACCGTGCGTAACTCCCTCACGCGCATCTTCGACAAGCTCAAGGTGAAATCGAGAACCCAGGCGGCGGTGTTCGCCCGCGACCATGGGTTTCAGTGAGCGACCCCCCGCGCTGGTCCTGAGGGCACCGTTTCCTTCATGATGCCGATCCGCTGACAAGGCACGGCAATCGGGGAGCGGGGCAGTGGCGAAATACCAGGCGAATATCGATCTCGGCGCCCTGGTCGCGATCGACGTGCATACTCATGCCAGCATTTCCAGCCGGAATCCGCCCGACGCCTGCACGTTGCGCATGGAAGAGGGCATGGCGAAGTACTTCGGCTCATCGCTCCCGCCCGCGATGCCCGAGATCGCGCAGTACTACCGCGACCGCCGCATGGCCGCGGTCATCTTCACCGTCGATGCCGAGTCGGCGTTCGGCTCGCCGCGTATCGCCAACGAAGAGGTGGCCGAGCTGGCCGCCGAAAACAGCGACGTACTGATTCCCTTCGCCAGCATCGATCCGGCGAAGGGCAAGCTCGGCGTGCGCGAAGCCCGGCGCCTGATTGCGGACTACGGCGTGCGGGGCTTCAAGTTCCACC
>DATIEU010000007.1:0-3998 GCA_035455565.1 Steroidobacteraceae bacterium
GCACACACAGCGCGTCTTCGCGCGCCGCGTGCACCGCGCTGTGAATGACGAAGCCGGCCGGATTGATGTCGTAGTCGGACTCCATGACCTTGTTGCCGTTCAAGTCGGTCTTCACGAGCGAAGAGGCCGTGATTTCGTCGAACAGCATGCCGTATGGGTTGATGAGGAAGTGATGCTCGGGACCCGGGACGCGCGCCGAGATGTGCGTGAAGATGAGATCGTCCCAGCCGAAATGAGCGACCAGTCGATAGGCCGCAGCGAGATTCACCCGCACATCCCACTCATCCGCGCCGACGCGCGCACGCACGTCGAGTTTCATCTGCGTTGCCATCAGCTCTTCGCCTTCTTCAAGTCCTCGTCGCGCAGGCCGAACAGGCGCTTCCTGTCGTCATCCGACATCGGCTGCGATGCTGCCACCCATTCCTGTCCAACCGCGGCACCCTTCTTGACCGCCGGTCGCGCACCCATCGCTTCGAACCAGCGCTTCACGTGCGGGAAGTCGTTGAGATCCTGGCCCTGCCAGTCGTAACGAAACACCCACGGCCAGCACGCAATATCAGCAATGGAATATTCGCCCGCCAGATATTCCGCCTTGGCCAATTGCGTGTCCATCACCTTGTAGAGGCGGGCGACTTCGCTGCGGAAGCGGTGCATCGCGTACTCGATCTGCTGCGGCGCGTATTTGAGGAAGTGATGCGCCTGGCCCGCCATCGGGCCCAGGCCGCCTATCTGCCAGTAGACCCACTGCAGCACGTTGTACTTGCCGCGGATGTCGCGTGGCAGAAACAAGCCGGTTTTTTCCGCCAGGTATTGCAGGATCGCGCCCGATTCGAACATGGCGAGCGGGCCGCCCGCCGCATCGCGGTCGACGATCGCGGGCATCTTGTTGTTGGGGCTGATCGCCGCGAACTCGGGCGCAAACTGGTCGCCCTTGTTGATGTTGACCGGGATGGCGCGGTACGGCAGCTCGCACTCCTCGAGCATGATGGTGACTTTCTTGCCGTTACCCGTCGGCCAGATGTAAGCCTCGATCATCGGTGACTCCAGTATCCGTGGTCCTGCGATCGCGCAGGATACTCAATCGGCACGGTAGCGATTCGCACCACGGTGAACCGCGGCTCGACTCCGGTTAGTGGCTCGCCACGACCTCGCGTTCCCCGGGATGTTTCTCCAGCCAGCGGGCGATGAAGGGGCAGGTGGGAATGACCTGCAGGCGATTGGCGCGCGCATAAGCAAACGCGGCCCGGACCAATGACTCGCCGATGCCGCGGCGTCGCAGCCTGGGGTCGACGCCGGTGTGTACCAGGTCCAGTGCGCCGGACGGCGTGCGCCGGTAGACGAGCTCGCCCGTGCCTTCCGGAAAGCGCACGACGAAGCGCTGCCGCTCGAGCTCATGCTCGACTTCACCGTTCACGAGGGCTCACCCCCGGCAAATCGAAGGCCAGCACTTCGGCGTCACGCCCGTTTTCGAGCTTGAGATGCGTCGTATCGGTGCTCTTGAGTGCGTCGCCGGCCGTGAGCGCGACGCCGTTGGCCGTGATCGAGCCGCGTGCGACGTGCACGAAGATGTAGCGTCCAGGCGCCACTTCGAGCGTCGCGTTCTCGTCTCCGGTAAAGAGTCCCGCGTACACGCGTGTGTCCTGATGGATCAGCACGGAGCCGTCCGCGCGGTCGGGCGAAGCCACCAGTCGCAAACGGCCACGCTTCTCCGCCGCGGGGAAGCGCTTCTCCTCGTAGCTCGGCTCGATCCCGCGGGCGTTCGGCTGGATCCAGATCTGCAGGAAGTGCACTTGATTGGTGCGTGAGGGATTGAACTCACTGTGGCGTACGCCGCTGCCCGCGCTCATGCGTTGCACGTCGCCCGGCCGGATGATCGAGCCCGTGCCCATCGAGTCCTTGTGCTCGAGCTCGCCTTCGAGGACGTAGCTCAGGATTTCCATGTCGCGGTGACCATGCTCGCCGAAGCCCGCGCCGGCGCGCACGCGATCCTCGTTCAGCACGCGCAGCGGCCCGAACTCGACATGCTCGGGATCGAAATAGTCGGCGAACGAAAAGGTGTGATACGACTTGAGCCAGCCGTGGTCGGCATAACCGCGTTCGTTGCTGCGCCGGACTTCATTCATCGCTCTCTCCACGTGTGCGCCCGTGTGGTTTGCCGCCGCCGGGGCGATAGCGCATGCTTTGCCGCATTGCGGCTATTAGGGGGTTGTCGAATGCAGAGGTCAATCGGTCTTGTGCTCATCGTGGTGTTACTCGCCGGTTGCGACACGTTGTCCTGGTTCGGCGGCGGCGGCACCCGCCAGGGCAGTTCAAGCAGCCTGGTCGACTACCTCTACCCGAAGGGCGAGGAACCGCCGCCCGTCGATTCGCAGATCCCGACGCTCAACGTTCCGCTGCGCGTGGGCCTCGCGTTCGTGCCGAGCAACATGCAAAGCGGCGATAGTCTGTCCGAAGCGCGCAAGACTGAGCTCCTCGACCGGACCAAGGCGGCGTTCCAGGGCCGGGAGTACCTGCGCGAGATCGTGGTGGTGCCGGAAACCTATATGCGCTCCGGCAACGGATTCGACGCGATCGACCAGGTGGCGCGGCTCTACAAGCTCGACGTCATTGCGCTCGTCTCGCACGACCAGATCTCGGTGTCCTCGGACCGCAGCTCCTCGCTTCTTTACTGGACGATCGTCGGCGCGTACGTAGTCGAGGGCACGCAGAATGAAGTCCAGACGCTCGTGGACACGGCGGTGTTCGACATACCGACGCGCACGCTGCTCTTCCGCGCGCCGGGCATCGACAAGGTGACCAAGGATGCGACTCTCATCGGCACGCCGGAGCAGGTGCGCACGACCAAGGACGAGAGTTTTGCGCGCGCCATGGATCAGATGACGGGGAATCTGCAGAAGGAGCTCGAAGTTTTCCGCCAGCGGATCGCGAGCGAAGGGGCCGCCAGGGTCGTCCATGCCGGATCGGCAGGACCCGGCGGATCGGGCAGTGTCGACGGCTTGGTGGTGTGCGCGCTCACGCTCCTCGTGGCGTTGGGCTACTGGCGGACTCGGCGTCGCCCGCACCCGTCGAAGGGCTGAAGGTCCCGGTCGCGATGTTGCGGAAGCTCTTTGCACGCGGAGGATCGAAGAGTGCGGCGCCGCGGAGCGAATATGTCGGCCCGGAGCTGAGCGCATACGATCGCGAGACGCTCGCGCTCGTTCGACCGTACACGATGACCTCACCGCAACGCGTGCAAGCGCTCATTCTCGCAACGCGCTACGTGGCCCGGCGCAGGATCGCGGGTGCGTTCGTCGAGTGTGGGGTATGGCGCGGCGGCAGCATGCTCGCGTCGGCGCGCACGCTGCGCGACGCAGGCGATGCGGGCCGCGACTTGTATCTCTTCGATACGTTCTCCGGAATGCCGGAGCCAGGGCCTGAAGATGTGCGTGCGCACGATGGCGCGACCGCTGCGAAACTGTTGAAGGAGCCGGGCGAGGACCAGACCCGCGCCGAAGCGAGCCTCGACACGGTGAAGGCGACCATGGGGCTCTCCGGCCATGATCCGGCGCGCATTCACTACGTGGTGGGCAAAGTCGAGGACACCATCCCCGGCGCGGCGCCGCCGCACATTGCGCTGCTGCGGCTCGATACCGACTGGTACGAATCCACCCGCCACGAGCTCGAGCATCTCTTTCCGCGGCTCGCGGTCGGCGGCGTGCTCATCATCGACGACTACGGCTGGTGGGCGGGTGCACGGCGCGCGGTCGACGAATACTTCGCTGCGCATTCCGCGCCCATTCTCCTCAACATTATCGACGACACGGGCCGGATCGGCGTGCGCGTGTGACCACGGCGTTGCATTGATATGGCGGTCCCGTCCGACATGCCCGCGGAGCGCTGGCGCAGCGCCGCCTTGCCCGAGCGCACGGGTTACGTTCCCCAATGGCCGGTCGAGCGCTGGATGGTGCCGCTCCTCGGGCACGCCATCGAAGCACGGTTGCAGCAATACGCGGCGCCGC
>DATIEU010000008.1:0-2214 GCA_035455565.1 Steroidobacteraceae bacterium
GTGGTCATCGCGCGCCGCGCCGCGATCGCTGCAAAGGCGAGGAACGTGACGCCGGTTCCCACAAAGCTGAAGATCAGGAAAGCGGTGGCGAGTGCGCGTTCCGGCTCGGCCAGTGCAAATGCGAAGGGTACCGCCGAATAGAACAGGAAATCGGCAACCGTGTCGATGAAGCCGCCGAAATCGGTCACCGCGGTGCGACGGGCAAGGGCTCCATCCAACCCGTCGAGAGCCCGGTTGGCGAGGATCAACACAAGACCCAGCCAGTAGGCTTGATAGACAATGGCGGCGCAAGCAGCCAATCCAAGCAGCGCTCCACAGGCGGTGACGGCGTCGGGTTTCACCCCGCGCTGCGCAAGAATTCGTGCGATCCGATCGAACGGGTGATCGAGGATCGGCCGCAAATGGGCGTCGAGCATGGGATGCGACCTCAGGTCATGGCGGTGACAGGCAATTGCACTCTATAGTCCGGACCGTGACCGTTGAGCCAGAGGCCACTCATGAGCAAGGTTTGGGTAACCGGCTTTCACGACGAGGCGACCGGTACGATCACCTACGTGGCTGCGGACAGGACCCGCGAGTGCGCCGCGGTAATCGACCCGGTATGGGACTTCGAGCCGAAGTCCGCGCGGCTCTCGACGAGCTCCGTGGACCGTCTCTCCTCTTTCATCGAGCGTGAGCAGCTGACCCTCGAGTGGATTCTCGAAACCCATGTTCATGCCGACCATCTGACGGCCGCGCAGCTTCTGAAACACCGATTCGGCGCGCCGATCGCCATCGGCGTGAATGTCTCGACCGTGCAGCGGACCTTCGCAGCACTCTACGGCATCGAAGCCGAGGTCCGGATGGACGGCTCGCAGTTCGACCGTCTGTTCGGTGATGGCGACCGTTTCTTCATCGGCGGCATCGAGGCCAGTGTCCTTTACACTCCCGGCCACACCCCCGCCTGCATCACTTACGTCGTCGGCGATGCCGCGTTCGTCGGCGATACCTTGTTCATGCCAGATTCCGGCACCGCGCGCTGCGATTTTCCGGGCGGAGATGCCCGCACGCTGTTCCGCTCGATTGGACGCATCCTTGACCTTTCGCCGGATACCCGAATTTTCGTCGGCCACGACTATGGTGGTAACGGCCGCGAGCCCGCCTGGGAGGCGACCGTGGCAGACCAGCAGGCCAACAACATTCATGTCGGCGCCGGCCGCGGGGAGGATGCTTTCGTGCATCTGCGCGAGGAACGCGACCGCACGCTGGAGGCTCCAACGCTGATCCTGCCGGCTCTACAGGTGAATATCCGCGCGGGCATGCTGCCTGCGCCGGAGGCGAACGAGACGGTTTATCTCAAGCTCCCTCTGAATCGACTCTAGCGGCAAGTCTTGGTGCGTCGACCTCGCCGAACTCGAAAGGCAGCAGGGAGCGTGCAAGCGCAAAGCGCGCGCGCAGGTCGGCCTGGTCGCGGCCTCCTAGATGGAGCAGAGCGTAGCGAAAAGTGTAGCTGTCCTGCGGCCACTCGCTGAGCCAGCGACCGACAGCGGCACGCCCGCGAAACTCCAGATCGGGCAGCAGCGTGCATGCGTGCTGAATCTCCGCGGAGGTCGGGACGCGGGTGACGAGGCGGTCGCGCTCGGTGCGCAGCACGAAGCTTGCCGCCACCCGGTAGCGCCCTTCGCCACGTCGCCAGCGCGGCCTGCGTCCGAGCGCAAGATCGACCAGCACCTCATGGGTGCTGACGCCATCGACCTTCTGAAACAGGTCGGCGAATTGCGCGGAAACCCGGCTGTTGATCTCGATGATGCATGGCCATTCGCGCTTGGCGTCCCAGAACAGCTCGATGTTGAAGAGCGTATTGTCGAGGCCGATCGCCGGCACCACGCTCTGTGCGATCTCCGCCATCCGCTTCTGAACCAGAGCTGGCAAGCTCGAGGGATATTCGAACCGGGTGAAGCTCACCCGATTGGCAAGGCGGATCGAATCCACGATGCCGAGGACGGTCACCTCGCCCCGATACACATATCCTTCAAGGCAACATTGCCGCCCGCCCATCAATTCCTCGGCGAGCAGCCAGCAGCCGTCGACATGATCAAAGCCGGTCGGTGCCGCAGCCTTTACAAGCATGCGATTGAAGGCGGCGACGAAAGGCGGCAACTCGGCGCGGGCGCGGGACAGCACCAATGCGAGCTCCGTCGGCGACCTTACCTTGAAGCCGAGATAGGACATGTA
>DATIEU010000009.1:0-8784 GCA_035455565.1 Steroidobacteraceae bacterium
GGGGTAGAGCTTGTACTTCTCCAGGATGGAGATGATGGTGCGCGACATGATGTCGTTGCCGCCGCCCGGACCGAAGGCAATCGTCCAGTTGAGGCGCTTGCTCGGGTACTTGTCCTGGGCGTAGGCAGGGGCGGCGACCAGGACAGCGGCCGCCAGCAGCGACGTGAACAGCTTGGTGGTCATGGCTTCCTCCTCCGGCCAAATACTAGCGGACCAGCAGCGCGTTATGGAACCCATGGTCAACCTGCGCTCAACGCCGAGGTCCCATCCTTGGCCGAACACAATGGTGCGCGTTATCGCGGACGGGGCCTGCAAGGCAAGCGTCACGAGGGCTTAGGTTCGACTTCTAATCCGTTGATCGGCGGTTCGAATCCGCCACAACCTCCCGATCCCTCAGCGGGTCCCGGCGGGTTAGAGAACCCAAGTCTTCCTTGCCCTTGCAGTGCACGATACCGAAACGCGTAACGAAAGCCGTCCATGGCGCGCTGCTTCGCGTCGATGTGCTTCATCGCCAACGGCGTCGCCGAGTTCCACGGCATGCGCATACTCCAAATAGGTGATGAAAGCTCGTTCCAATTGTGTCTAGATCGATTCCGGCCGCGCCTCGCTGCCGGTGCAGGGCCGGGCCAACATTTTCAGCCACATGATCAACCTGCCGTCGTCGTACTTCGAATCGCGTCACTTTGGCGACGTGGTGTCGCGCTTATGCTCGCAGACGCAGGTACCCCTCGGCTTCGGCATGCTCCTGCTGTTGCGAACGATGGTCTCGGCCATGCGCTCGATATGAGCGTCGCACAGCCACTTTCGAAGGCGATCGCTCCCCCTGGGCAGGGCGCGACGCACGGCGGCATGGCCGACCACGAAGTCGCACGCTGGAGCGCTTGGGACCGCTTCGTCGCGGCGACGCCCGACACGGGATTCATGCAATCCTCGTCGTGGGCGCAGTTTCGCGCCCGAGCCGCCGGCGGCGGGCACTTCGCCGTCACCGTGAAAGACGGCGACGCGATTGTCGGCGGCGCGGTGGTTGGCAAGTGGCCCTACGAGCCGGGTCATTGCTTCTATTACGTGCAGGAAGGGCCGGTGCTGCCCGCCGACGAGGCCAGCGCGGCCGAGGTGTTCAACGCCGCGCTCGAGCGCATCGAGCGCCATCGCAAGGCCGAGGACGCCACGGTCAGCCACCTGCGGATCGAGCCGCGCTGGCAGCGCTTGCCGGAGTTCGTGCGCGGCTTTCGGCCGTTGGCGTCCGCTGACCGCTTCTCCGAGCCGCGCAACACGCTGTGCATCGACCTGCGCCCGAGCGAAGACGAGATCCTCGCGCAGATGAAGCCCAAGGGCCGCTACAACGTTCGCGTCGCGCGCAAGCACGGCGTCACGGTCGTCAAAGACAATTCGCTTCAGGGCACGATCGACTTCATCCGTATTCAACGCTGCACGGCTGTTCGCAAGGGTATCCAGCCGGTGCACTCAAGCTACTTCGACGCGATGCTCGCTGAGCTCGTAGCGCGGGGCCACGCCTCGCTGTTTTTTGCCGAGTGTGGCGCGGTGCGACTCGCCACCGCGCTCGTCGTCACGTTCGGCCGGCGCGCAACCTACCTCTTCGGCGGCTCGCTCCTGGTGCAACGGCACGTGATGGCGCCGTACCTGCTCCATTTCGAAATTATGCGCACAGCCAAGGCGTGGGGCTGCGACTGGTACGACTTGTGGGGCGTGGCACCACTCGACCAGCGGGACCATGCCTGGCAACAGATAAGTAAGTTCAAGCGCAAGTTGGGCGGCGTCGACGTCGAGCTCGTGCCGACGCTCGACTACGTCTACGACGAGGCCGCCTACGACCAGTTCCGGATTGCCGCACGCAGCGCGGCGACACCTCCGAAGGCGCACGCGTCACCGTCTCGAAGTGAACGGAACGGCAACGGCACCCAGACCCTGGAGCCGCCGGTGGCGACTACGCCTCCGAGCGACACGAGCCACGCTGTGGCCGGCGTTAAGATCTTCGACCCGGCTGTGTCGCGCGTGAAGCTCTTCGATCCGGCTGTGCCGCGCGGCCAGTTCAACGCGCTGCGGCATGCCTTCCCCGAAAGCCATTTCTGGCGCCTGCTGGGGGAGCGGTTTCGCTTCTACCAGACGACCTTTTGGTACCCGCTCGATCGAGCGCCTGAGAACGTCTTCGAGTCGATCATCGACAGCCTGCGGCCGCTGGCACAGCCATCTCCTAGCGTGATCGGCGTCGAGTGGTGGTTCGGCGTGAAGCTGACGAACTCTACCCCGCAGTGGCTGCTGCCATGCCACTTCGACCGCAACGATCTTGACGAGAAGGACCTGACAAGGATCCGACACCCTGAAACGGCGAGCGTGCTGTTTGTCAACACGGTACCCTACGGCGAGCTGGTGGTCACCGACCAGGTGCTCAGCGACAAGGGGCCGCAGCCGCAGCAGCCGAAGGACATGCATTTCATCAGCCCGAAAGCAAACCGCTACGTCACCTTCGCCGGCCACCTGTACCACGGCGTCATTGGTCGCATGTGGCGCCCGGTGAAGGATACGAAGCTGCGCATCACGATGGCCGTGAACTGGTGGACTGAAAAGCCGAAAGCCGCTTACCTCAACGACTCACGCGGATGCATGGCCGCGTTGCGATTGAAGGCGTGATGCCGAAGAACACTCAGGCTTCACGCGCCGGGGACAGCCTCGCGCAACTCGCGCTTCAGTAGCTTGCCGTTGGCGTTGCGGGGCAGCGGGCGATCGAGCAGCGTGAACGTTTCAGGTACTTTGTAATCCGCCAGGCGCTCCGCGCAGTAGCACTTGAGCTCATCTGCGGACGCGGGATGTTTCAGTGTCACGAAGGCATGCACGCGCTCGCCGAGCACGGGGCAGGGCTTGCCGACGACCGCGCTTTCGAGGACGGCGGGATGATGACTGAGCACGTTCTCCACTTCCACGCTGTACACCTTGTAGCCGCCGCGATTGATCATGTCTTTCAGGCGGTCGAAGACCCGAACGAAGCCGTGCCGGTCGACGGACCCGAGGTCGCCCGAGCGCCAGTAGCCGTCGGTGAACGATTGGCGCGTGGCTTCCGGGTTGTCCCAGTAACCGGGAACCACCATGGGCCCGCGTATCCACAGCTCGCCGCTCTCGCCGGGGGGAAGCTCCCTTCCATCCGCGTCGACAACAATGATCTCGCCGCACGGCACGGTCCATCCGACGCTATCGGGGTGCTCCGCCGTGTAGGCGGCCGGCATCAGGGTCGACGGCGAGGTGGTCTCCGTGGAGCCGTAGGCATTGTGCAGGCCCAGCTGCGGCAGTTTCCCGCGGAGGGTGGCGATGGTCGCTTCGGGCATGGGCGCGCCGCCAAAGCCGCCGACGCGCCAGCTGGTCAGATCGAACCGATCGAAGTCCTGCTGCAGCAGGCACAGGTTGTACATCGCGGGCACGAGGATTGTGTAGGTCATCCGCTCGCGCGCCGCCAGCTCGAGGAACTCGCGCGCCTTGAACTCCGGCATGATGACCGCGCAGCCTTCGGCATGCCAGATCGTGAGCAGGATCGCCACCACACCGGTGACATGGCTCGCCGGCACCGCAAGCACGGCTCGATCCCCGGCGCGGAGGGCAAAGCAGTGCTTGTAATGCAATAGCGAGTGCACGATGTTGAAGTGCGTCAGCATTGCGCCTTTCGGCCGCCCCGTGGTGCCGGAGGTGTACAGGATGATGGCGGTGTCTTCTTCTTTGATGGCCGGCAGCGCCGGCGCCTCGCCGTCGCCTTCGACGTGCCGCTCATCAAGGATGTGCTCCACCGTGGGCGCCTCGCCTCGGAGCGGTACCCTGGACGCGAGGTTCGATTCGTGCACGAGGGCGCGCGCGCGGCACTGTCCGAGGATGTAGGCCACCTCCGGCCGCTGCAGTCGCGTGTTGATCGGCACCGCGATGGCACCGAGGCGCAGGACGCCGAGCAGCGTGGTGGCGAACTCCACCCGGTTCCCCAGCATCACCCCGACACGATCCTGTTCCCCGATATCGCGTGCGGCGAGCGCGCTGGCCACGCGCACGGAACGCTCCTCAAGCCGGGCGTAAGTCAAACGCTCCTCTCCGCAAACCAGCGCTTCTGCGTCGGGCCGCGCCGCACAGGCGCGGGCGAATGCTTCCGGAACAGTGGCGGGGCGATCCACGAAGCAGCGTACCCGGCGCTCACCGAAGTGCCGCTCGGTTCGAATCATCACCGACGCGGGAAGCGCCCAGGTCATCGCGACAATGTCGCGACGGCGCCGCGGTCGATGGTGAACACGCGGTCGAGCAGGCCGTGGGCGTGCGCCAGGCTCGATTCGGAGAGGATGGCGCTCACCCCGGTCCGCCGCAGTCCTGCGATCACCTGGGCGAGCCGCCGCGCAAGCACCGGTGCGACGCCCTCGAACGGCTCGTCGAGAAGAAGAAGCCGGCTGCCCGCCATCATCGCGCGCGCCAGCGCAACGAGCTTCTGCTGGCCGCCCGAGAGATGCAGCGCCTTGCGCGCGCGCAACTCGAACACCTCCGGGATCGCGTCGTAGACGCGTTGCAGACGGCTCGCGGTATCAGCGAACCGCGCGGACCAGGCCGGCAGTAGCACATTCTCCTCGACGCTCAGGGCCGGCACGAGCCGCCGGTCTTCGGGCATGTACCCCATGCCAAGGGAGATGCGCCGGTGGGTCGGCAGCTCGGCGAGCGGTCTCTCCTCGTAGCTGAGCGAACCGCCGGCCACGGGCAGCAGCCCCATGACGGTGCGTAGCAGCGTGGTCTTGCCGGCTCCGTTGCGGCCGATCAGGCCGGCGAACTCACCGGCCCCGACGCCGAGGCTGACCCCGCGCAGGATGGCCACCGGTCCGATCGACACCGAGACATTCTCAAGCCGCAGCACGTACGTCCTCTCCGATCACGTAGCGGCGCACCTCATCGGAGCGCAGCACTGCTTGCGGCGACCCATCGGCAATGATGCGTCCATCGTAGAACGCGACAACGCGGCCGGCGTAGCGCGAGACGATGTCCATATCGTGCTCAACGAAAAGCACGGTTACGCCCTGGCCGCGCACCGCGCCCATGACGAGGTCCATGATGCCGAATTTCTCCTCGGCGGCCACTCCGCTGGTGGGCTCATCGAGCAGCAGGAGCTTGGGCCGCGCGACGAGCGCCATCGCCACGTCGAGGAGCTTGCGGATGCCTTCGGGCAGCAGGCCGGCCGAGCGGGCGGCATAAGGCTCGAGGTGGAAGCGCGCCAGCACCTCCTCCGTCGCCTGCTCGGCGCGCTCGGCGCCCGCGATGCCCTCGGCGACGAACAGGTTCTCGCGCACGCTGAGCGTGGCGAAGAGCTGAGGGATCTGGAATGAGCGCGACAGCCCCATGCGGGTGATCTCCCGCGGCGAGCGGCCGACAAGGTCCTGGCCGTCGAAACGGATGCGCCCGCTGTCCGGCCGCAGATAACCGGTGACCATGTTCAGGAACGTGGTCTTGCCGGCGCCATTCGCGCCGATCAGGCTGACGACGCTGTCACGGTCGAATTCGAGCGTGATGTCGGCCGCCGCAGTCACGGCGCCGAAGCGCTTGTTGAGTGCTTCGGCGGAAAGGAGCGCGCTCACGCCGGCTTTCTTTTCAGCAGCGTCCACAGTCCTCCGGGGAGGAACATGATGATCGCGAGCATCGCCGCTCCGAGCGCCATCTGCCACACATTGGGGGCATACTGACTCGCAAGGATGCGCAGCGCCTCAAAGATCGCCGCCGACAGGAACGGGGCGAGCACGTTGCCCGTTCCGGCAAGAATGGCGATGAACACGAACTCGCCGGAGGTCGTCCAGTACACCGTTTCCGGATCGACATGGCCGACGGCCAGCGCGGCGAACGCGCCGCCCAGGCCCGCGAGCGCGGCCGCGATCACGTAGTTGACGTAGACCACGCGGTAGACGGACGCGCCCAGGTACTCGACCCGAAGCTCGTTGTCGCGGATGGCGGACGAGAGCCGACCCCAGTGGGAGCCGAGGTAGCGATGCAGCGCCCAGCCGACGCCGAGAACCGCGATGGCCGACACGCCGTAGAACACGCGGCGCGCGTCGGCAGCGCCGAGCGCGATGCCGGCGAACGATTTGGCGTGGAGATTGAACCCGTCGGTGCTGCCCAGGGTCGAGCTCTTGACCAGCAGTCCGTAGAGGATCATGGAGAAAGCGAGCGACAGCATGGCGAAGAAGATTTCGCGGTAGCGCGCAAGCAGCAGACCGAGCACCGCCGCGACCAGCGCGGCACAGACGGTGCCAGCAAGCAACATCACCGCCGCGTCGCCGATTCCGGCGCGGTGGGCAAGCAGCGCCGCCGCATAGGCGCCAAGCCCGAAGTACAGGCCCTGGCCGAAAGAAACGAGCCCGGTGCGCATGAGAAGCAGCAAGCCGAGCACCACGAACCCCTTCGCGATCGCCAGCGCGAGCAGAAATACCAGCCATTGGGGCGCGAGCCACGCTGACGCACAGAGAGCCGCGCACAGCGCAACGAGGGCCATGACGGTAGGGTCTCGGCCGGTGATGCCTCTCATATCCGCCGCGCCTCCGGCGGGCTGAACAAGCCTTTCGGCCTGAGGATCAGCACCCCCGCCATCACCAGGTAGATGACGAAGAGCTCGCCCTCGGGCCAGTAGCGCACCGCGACCGAGCGGAGCAACCCCACCATCAGCGCGCCGAGCGCCGCGCCGCCAAGGCTGCCCAGGCCGCCGATCACGACCACGGCGAACGAAAGGACGATGACTTCGACCCCGATTCCAGGGCTGACCGCGATGACGGGGGCGGTGAGGGCTCCGCCGAGCGCCGCGAGCACGGCGCCGGCCGTGAAGGTTGCGAGATAGAAGCGGCTGACGTTGATACCCATGGCCGCGCTGACCTCGCGGTCGTGGATCACCGCAAGGAGCAGCTTGCCTTCGCGCGTGCGATGGAGCACCCACGACAGGGCGAGCCCGGTAAGGACCGCGACCCCGATCAGCACCAGGTTGTAGGCGGGGTACGCCAGGCCGCCAAGCTGAAAGTTGCCGAGCAGCGCATAGGGCTCCGAGAACATCTTCGATTCAACGCCCCAGACGAGCTTGACCGCGTCTTCCAGCATGAGGAAGAGGGCGTAGGTGACGAGCAGGAGCACGATCTCGTCCTTCCCGTACATCCACTTGAGAAGGCCGCGTTCGATCAGCGGTCCCATCACCAGCCCGACCGCGAGCGCGGACAGGGCGAGCGCGGCGTAGCTTCCCCACGCCGCGTGCCCCCCCGCGATCCAGGCACCGCCGAGCGAAGCGGCCGCGTAGGCGCCGATCGCGTAGAGGCTACCGTGCGCGATGTTGAGGATGCGCATCACGCCGTAGATCAGCGTGAGCCCCGCGGCCATGAGGAACAGCCACGAGGAATAGACCACGCCGTCGAAGACGACGGTGAGCATCCCCGTCAGCGCCGAGCTACTTCTTCAGCCCCGACTTGATCCAGGCTTCGCTCTTCATTCCCTCCGGCGGGTTCACGCGCTCGGCGGGATAACGCTTGACATCGACGAGCGTGAGCTGCCCGCCGACCGTCTTCGCGGTGCCGATGGCGTTGTCCATGACCGCCTGGTGGCCCTTGCCGAGCGCCATGCGCACCGTGCCGCCAACACCCTCGAAGGCCAGGTTCTCGAACGCGGCGATGATCTGCTCCTGGCCGGGCGTTTGCGCGCCGGCTTTCTGCGCTTTCTCATACGCGGCCTTCAGGCCGAGCAGCGCATTAGTCGCCTTGTACGCCGCATAGTTTGGCGGCACGCCATAGCGGTCCTGGAAGGCCGTTCGGAACCAGCGGTTGAACTCGCCGTCCGGAGCGAACGGCCCGAACGGGCCGCGCGCGCCGATGATCGTGCCGTCCGGGATGCGGGTGCCGAGGCGGTTGATGGCCGGCTCGCCGGCCGAGAGCAGCACGATGTGCTTCTGGAACAGCCCGCGCGGTGCGCCCTGCAGCACCAGGCCTTCGAGGTCGGCGCCCCAGAAGCTGGAATGCACGAGTTCCGCGCCGCTGGAGAGCAGCGTCGAAATCTCGGCGCCGAACTGCCCGGCGAAGAGCTTCGTCATGAGCGAGGTCTTCACCTCGATCCCGGGCTTGAGGGCCTTCATCGCGGCCTCGAAGTCGGTCCACGAGTCCTGGCCCCAGGCGTAGTTCTGGTTGATGCCCGCAATCGAGCGGATGTTCGGATGGCGCTCGAGGGCGTAAAGCGCGGCGGCGACGTTGTCCATCGCGCCGGAGGGCCCGGTCCTGAAAACGTACTTGTAGGAGGCGTCCTCGAAAATTCGCGGCGTGCCGCAATCGAACAGCACGGTCAGCTTTTTCAGCTCCTCTGCCACGGGCGCGATCGCCAGGCAGTCGCCGCTGGAGATGTAGCCGACTATCAGGTCAGCCCGCTGCGCGAGATTGCGGAACTCCGCGACCTGCTTCTGAGGACCGCCGGCCTCGTCGACGACGACGAGCTCGATTGCACGGCCGCCGAAGCCCTTGGCCGCATACGGCGCAGGCACGGAGCCGGCGTTCATCAGCTCCGCTACCAGCTCGAACCCGTTGCGGGCCGGCACGCCGAATGGGCCCGCCGCGGGTCCGGACAAAAAGGTGACGATGCCAATGCGAAGCGGCTGCTGCGCCAGCGCGGCTTGTGCGGCAATCGCACAGGCCACAAAGATGACAGCTGCCCGAATCAGGCGAATCATGGATGTCCTCCTCCGCAGGTTGTCTCGCGACCAGGAACTCTACGGCATTAGCCGCCTACCGCGGCAGCTCCTTTTGCGAC
>DATIEU010000010.1:0-8258 GCA_035455565.1 Steroidobacteraceae bacterium
GAACGCGTCGACCTCGCCCTTCTGCAGCTGCGCCATCCCGGTCTCGCGATCCGCGACTTCGACCACGCGCGCGTCGATGAGCTTCTCCTTGAGATACGCAGCGAGCGCGTCCGCAGTCGTCGTGGCGTGCACGACGGCGACGCGCTTGCCGGCGAGATTGTCGAGCTTGCCGATCCGGCTCGTCGCCATTGAGAGGACCGTGCCACCCGTTACGAATGTCATGAGCGTGAAGTCCACGCGTTCCTGCCGCTTCAGCGTGATCGTGGTGGCTCCGCATTCGATGTCGACTTTGCCGTCAGCCACCGCGTCGAATCGATTGTCCGAGGTGAGCGCGACGTACGTGACCTTCATGTCCGGAAGCTTGAGCTGCTCGCGGATGCCGACGGCGATGCGCCGGCAGATATCGACGGAATAGCCGGCGGGCTCTCCGTTCTGCACGAAAGACAACGGCCGCGCATCCGTGCGGTAACCGATTCGAAACTCACCGCGCTTGGCGATGTGTTCCAGTGTGCCCTGCGCCATGAGGGAGGCGCCCGGCACGAGCGCGAGCGCGACGAGGGCCCCCACGCGGACCAGCATTGATCTGTTCACCCTGTGTTCTCCTTGTTTTGATCCGGGCGAAGAGCCCGCGAACGTTTCGATCGTGGCAGGATTCGATAGCAGCTGCGATTCTAACCGACACGGCCGCTCACCACCTCGCGGCGCCGCCGGTCGCGGGACGCCACGCTCGGCTCAAGCATCGTGGGTCTTTGGAAGGAAGATACCTTACGGTGTGCCCGAAGGCTCGGGACACGCACCCAGGCCTTCAGCCCTGCGAGCGTTGCGCCCGCATGTGCGAGGACAGGAAAACCGCGCCGAATTGCGTCAACTTGTAACCTTCTTCTCCTTTGCCGGCACAGACATCACGATCGACGAGGCTCAATGTCTTGAGCTTCTCCAATGCTTTCTGTACCTGCGCGGGCCGCTCGCGGAGGACGCGCGCGAGGCTCTTGACGGTCGCGAGGTGGCCGGGCGGTAGTTTGGAATGACTCCGCAGGACCTGGAGCTCGAGTGCATTGAGGTCACCCTGCTCGGACACTTCTGCTTTCGCCAGTCGTGCGTGCTTCTTGAGCTCGAAATGCCGAAACGCGATGCCTAGCCGTGTTGCAACGTTGCGCCCCGTCCGCCGCACTCCCTCATTCAGGCGCCGGGCATATGCCATGACCGCGAAGTAGAAGTCACGGATCAGCCACCACAGCAGCGCGATGGCGATGAGCCACAACAGGGCCGAGACGAATCCGGAGAGCATGCCGCCTTCGGCGGCGGCGTCGATACCCGAAAGCTCTGCGACACGGGGTGCGTGTGTGTTCAGGGTCGCAATCAAATAGTCGCCGGGGGCACAGAATCCGCGATAGAGCGGAAGGCCCGTATCGGTGAGGGCGCCCTGGACTTGGGCGCTCAGGTCACTCGCTTGTTCACTTTCCACTTACTGGCGACCCCGCTGTCGTAGACCCATCGTCCGTAGACCGGAGGCTTTGCGTCCCCACCTTTCGGCGGGTTTGCCCTTGTCAGCACGCGAACTTTGGAGCAGTGAGGGGCGCGGAGACAAGCGCAGATTTGACAGAATGCAGGGACTGCGCCTCAAGTCTCGACAAGAAACCGCGCATCGCAGATGTCCAGCGACACGCCCTCCGGGGCGATGTCGGTGAACTCCTGGCGGCTGACCTGCTTGCGCAGCTTCATGTATGTGGACCCGTCGCGCGCCCGGCAAGCAAAAGCGGCGAAGCGGGCCCGGTCGACATTGTCCGGATACTTCTGGAGCCATGCTTCAAGGCCGGTGCGCATGCGCGGCCAGTCGACCCGCGACGCTTGGAAAAAGTCGAGCTGATTGCCACTCTGGTTATCGAGGTTCCAGTAAAGCTGCGTGTAAAGCATCTCTCCTTCGGGGTTAGTGGGAGCCGCCACCTGTTCGCGGATGAAGGCGTCCGCTTCGGTATAGCTGCCGCCCCAACGTGGCGAGTACTGCCGCAGGAAGACGAAGTAGATCATGTGATAGCCGGGGAACCGCGCGATACCTTCGTCGAACAACCCCCTGAGCTGTTTGCCCTCGATACCGGCATCCATGCCAACGCTGATCGCCTTGTGGTACCAGGTTGGCAGCCGATCGCTGCGTGATCGGGCCGCCAGGATCTTCAGCCATGCCTGTTGATTGCGGTCGCGAAAGAGCTTCCAGCCTTCCGCTGTTACTTCGTGGGAGTAACCGCTGCCGCGCGCGCGCCACGCCGCGCTGTGCAAATGCATCACCGGGAGGAGCGGCGCGAATGCAGACTCGGGACGTTCACGCTGATAAGCCTCAACATTTGCTTGCAGACTGTGGCCGCTCTGTTCCATGTGGTTGAGCAGGTCCTCGATGCCGAAGGTGACGAGCTGGAGCTGAAATCGACCATTCGGAGCACGCTCTCCCGAGGCAGCAAGCGAATCCACGAGGTCATCCAGCTTCTTCCATTCCCCCTTCTGCATGTACAAGAGCGCGCGCTGGCGTGGTAATGCCTCAAGGGCAGCCATCTGTGCCTGCGCCTCGGCCAGCCTCTTGTGATCTTCAGTGTACTGCGCGTCGTATTGCTGCTTGCGTGCGTCGGATGCGGCCTTTTCCTTCGCGTCATTTGCCCGGGCCTCTTCCAGGGCCTTGCGATTCACTTCGGCCGCTTTCGCGATCGCCTCTTCTATGACCTTGCGCTCCGCCGCGGCCAGCTCGGCATCGCGGCGATCATGGGTTCGTGCCAGCCACCAACCGAGGCCGACGCATAGACCGAGCCCGACGACAACAATCCCGGCTATCAATCCCTTGTTGACCGACACGTGCAGAGCTCCCAGCTGATCTCGAGGGCGCATCGTACCGCCTGACGCGCTTGGTCCTGCGACCCTCTTCACAGATGAGGCTTAAGACTCGCTCGAAGCCGGGAAGACGAGTGTCCGAAGGTCGTACGAGGTTGGCGACCAGTTTCAGAGCGCGCCGCACGAGCCGAGGGGTTTGCCCTCCACGCGCTGACCGAACGTCAGGTTCTTGCCGCCCATCTTCACGCTGAGCACGCCAGTGATGCCGCTATTCGTGACGTGCCACGCCGCGATGCCAGTGCTCGCTTGCTTGCCTTCACACGCCAGCTCGTAGACCAGGTTGTCGTCCTCATCCCGCGTCTCGTTACCCAACGTGCAGCCCTTGAGTGCCGGGTGGCGCAAGATGGGGAAAGCACTCGTGAAATCTTCGCGACCGAGACAACGCCTTTCGCGCGTCTTGGTATATCTCAAGTTCTCGTCCAGATGCGGCATCTGTGTGGTCACGACCAAGTCGTAGAGACGAGGCTCGAAGCGATCCGATGCCCAGGTGAGCGCGCATGTGAGCATGGCCAGGATGAGGGCGACGTGACCGCAAGCCGCCATTCCGTGAGGTGCGCGAGTCGTTCTGACCATGTTCATTGAAATCGCAATGTACCTTTGGATCTGCGCGTAACGCACTCCGATTCTTGCGGGCGAATCTCGCCAATTTTCACGTTCGCCATCGAAATCGCGCATTGACGCGCTGACTCCCTAGAAAGAACCTGCGCCTGACGACCAGGACTGCACGACTCGTGCAGGGGACGTCGGATCCAAGGGACTGGGTCGACGGAGCGTCAGGCGGCATCGGCTGCACCGCCTTGGAACCGCTGCGCATCGATTTTGCAGGCACAAGGAGGCGCCATGCACGCTGCGAATCCAAGGCTCGCTCTCTCAGTCGCGATCGCCATCGGCGTGCGAACGCTACGTTGCCGGTTGCTTGTCCTGTTGGCGTGTGCCCCGCTCGGCGCGTTCACTTACGATACCTTCGCCGCGACAAATTTTTCGCCGCCCGATCTTGGACACCCGGCAAGCTTCGTGAGGCGCATCGCTGGCTTCTTCGAGCCATCGGCGGCGGCTTCAGCTCCATCGCTGCCACGTCGGGGCAAGTCAGCCCGCGCAGCCCCCCTCAATGTCCAGAAGCTCGAAGCCATCAATGGGCCCTCACTGACGCAGTCACTCAATACCAGCTTGCCAACTGCCGTTGGGCGCACGGCTGGTTCGCATGAGGTATCCAACACAGGCGCAGCCACTTACACGATCCCGATCTGGGCGCCTCCCGGCATTCGCGGAATCGAACCGTATCTCACGCTCACATATTCGAGTGCGGCTGCGGACACGTTGCTGGGGCCTGGCTGGAACCTGAGCGGTCTCTCGGCGATCGGTCGCTGCGCGCGCACCTGGGTGCAGGACGGTGCGCCTGGTGGCGTCGCCCTGTCCTTTGCCGACAAGTTCTGCCTCGATGGAAATCGTCTGCGTCTCACCGCGGGTACGTACGGCGCCGCAGGCTCTACGTATCAAACCGAGATTGAGACCTTTTCGAAGGTGACTGCACAAGGTGTTGCTGGAAACGGTCCGCTGTGGTTCGAGGTGAAGGGCAAGGACGGGTTCACATACGAATACGGCCGGACCGGCGATGCACGCGTGTTCGCCGTCGGATCCGCGACACCTTATCTCTGGGCACTGAACAAGGTCAGTGATCGAAACGGCAACTACCTGGTCGTTTCGTACGTTCAGACGCAGGGCAGCTTCCGGCCCGCCCTGATCCAATACGCGTTCAGTCCAACTTATCACTACCAGGTGAGCTTCGCGTACATCACGCGACCCACGGGCACGAACTTATCCTCCTACATTGGCGGCAGCCAGGTTCAGCAGCAGATGCTGCTCAGCCAGATCAGCATCCAGAGTGACGGCGCGCTCGTGCGTCAATACAACCTGGACTATGCAACATCTCCGACCACGCGTCGTGCGCGCCTGAGCGCGGTGCAGGAGTGCACGGTCAACGATTGCCTGTTGCCGACGACAATCGCCTATCAGAACGGCCAGGCAGGAGTCGTGGCCGTGACGACATCCGCTGGCACCGGTGCGACCAGTGGCAGTGTCAACACGTTGGACATGAACGGCGACGGTCGCATGGATCTTGTCTATTCGACCGTCAGCGGCGCGACCCACACGTGGTGGGTCAGGCTTGCCACGAGCACCGGATTCGGCGCTGCCCTTGCGACCGGGGTGGTCACGACCATCCTCGATCGCGTGATGTTCGACGACTTCGATGCGAATGGCAGTGTCGATCTGCTCACGACGTCGGGCGGCGCATGGTCGCTGAGCAGGTGGAACGGAAGCGGCTTCAGTCTGAGCTCTACGGGAACGCCAGTAGATCTCAGCACCAGTCTCGCGGGTTCAGCCGACATCAACGGCGACGGCTTGCCCGATCTCGTTTACTACAGAACCGACTTGAAAGGGGTCTACACGCGACTCAATACCGCCACATCCGGCGTGGTCACGTTCGCGAGTACAGCCACGCGCGCGTACTCACCGCCTCAGCCACTCGTCGCGCTGTGGGGTAACAACAGCATCCCTGCGAGCGCCATTCGCCACATGGATTTCAATGGCGATGGGCGCGAGGACGTCATCGTCCTCTATCGCAACGGCCCGCCGGTGCAGTTGCCGCTGGTAGCTCAACTGTTCTCGCAGGGGAGCACGTTTACGCAAGGCGAAACGTACACGGACTGGAGTCAGGCGCCCGTGCCTGTCGCCTGGAACGACGATGCCTGCACGGACCTGGTCGCGAGTGGCGTCGTCCGAGTATCAGGGTGCACGAACACGCCGGCGTTCAGCCTCGGCGTTGGCGCGACGAACATCGCGGCCGACTGGGACGGTGACGGTCGCACCGATGCACTCAGTGATTCCGGTGGCACGCTATTTCTATATCGATCTACGGGGGATGGCGTCGCGGCTGCCGTCTCGACAGGTTTGCCAACAGGCAACGGCAGTTGGCAGGCGTTCGATCACAACGGCGATGGTCTTGCCGACCTGGCATTCACCAATGCGGCCGCCGGCAACGCGGTCACCTTCGGCTTGCACGGCGGCGACCTGCCCGACCTCGCCAGTTCGATCACTGATGGATTCGGGCTGAATGCGAGCTTCAGCTACGCATCGATTGCGGCGTGGAGTTCCTGTTACGCGCGCGACAGCGGTTCACCCGCCTTTCCCGCGAGCGCTTTCGTCGGCCCGATGTACGTCGTGTGTAATCTCAGCGCATCGAATGGCATTGGTGGTACCTATCAGGTCTCGAACTCCTACTACAACTCCAATGTGCACCTGCAGGGTCGTGGCTGGCTGGGATTCGAGCGTCGTTACGTTATCGACAATCGTGACGGCATCGTTCACATGGAGTCATATAGCCAGTCGTTTCCGCACATCGGACTGGCGCAATACATGCTGGCGCGCCAGTCCGATTGGACGACGAAGATCCGGGAACTCACCCACACGCCGGCGACACTGGTGTTTGGCACTGGCTACGAGGCGCGAATTTTCCCGTACTTCAGCGCATCAAGCGAGGACTCGTACGAAGCTGGTGGCTCACTCAACGGCCAGTTGATCAGACGGACTACGACGGCTACGACGCTCGACGCTTTCGGTAATCCGACCGCGGTGACGGTATCGGTCACTGACCGGAGTGCCTCTTCGCCGTGGAATGGTGAAACCTTCACAACCCGAACCGACAACACGATCACGAATGACACGGGCAACTGGTGTCTGGGACTCCCGACACAGACGTCGGTGACCAGCACGCTTCCCGATGGGACATCACAGGCACGAACGACGGCGATGGCCGTCGACTACGCGTACTGTCGTATGACCCAACAGGTGATCGAACCGTCAAGCAGCACGCTCAGGACGACGACCACCTACGGCTTCGACGCCTGTGGCAACGTGAGCTCGACCAGCATCGTCGGCCGAAACCCGAATGGCACCGACATGCCAGCGCGCACCACGACCGCGAACTATGGACCACGCTGTCAGTTTCCAGAATCCACGACTAATCCACTGGGTCAGACTTGGCAGCGAACGTTCCGGTATGACCTCGGGCTGGTGAGTTCCGAGAGCGATCCCAACGGCCTGGTGATCAGTTCGTTCTACGACGGATATGGACGCAAGACTCAGGAGCGCCGACCGGATGGTACGTCAACAACCTGGAGTTTCTGGTCCTGCGATTCGACCAATAACTATTGCGGTGTGCCGGACCTGCGTTGGGCCTTCGCGCAGACGGAACTCGACAATGCTTCCGCTCTAATCACCTACAAGTATGTCTATCACGATGGACTCAACAGAGTCCGCTACGATGAACGACTCAATCTTGCCGGCGGCCTGACGTATTTCACCACGGGCTACGATGCACTTGGGCGCAAGTCGCTCGAGTACGTGCCGGTGTCAACCGGTCGGTGGCACTACCACGTCGTCACCTATGATCTGTTGAATCGACCCGTGAACGATGCGCTCTATGATGCGAGCGGCACCTTCGATCGGGATACCCGCATCGCGTATGAAGGCCGCAAGACCGCAGTCGCCGATGCGAAGGGCAACATCACGACTCGATACTCGGATGTGCGCGGAAACTTGCGCCGCGTTGTCGATCCGGCGCCGGGCGGGACGACGCAGTACACGTGGGATCACTTCGGCAATCTGCTGAGCGCGATCGATCCGATCGGTGCGGCCTCGAGCGCCACCTACGATATCCGCGGTTTCAAGCGCACCTCCTTTGATTCCGATGCCGGGACGTGGAGCTACGACACAAACTCACTCGGTGAGCTGGTGTCGCAGACGGATGCCAACGGGCGCAACACGACTCTGATCTACGACGCCCTTGGCCGGCTTACCTCGCGCACCGAATTCGAGGGAACGAGCAGTTGGACCTGGGGAAACTCGGCGGCCGCGAAGAACATCGGCAGGCTGCAGTCACTCTCTGGTCCGGGCTACTCGGAGAGCTATGCCTACGATGGGTTCGGTCGCCCCGACTCGATTACTTACAACGCCGACACCAGCTACCAGGTGAACTTCGGTTACCACGCAGTCACCGGGCTCATCGACAACATCACTTATCCAGTCAGCACTGCGGGATACCGACTGCGCACGCAATACGTGTACACAAACGGCATCCTCAGTCAGGTGCGCGACTTCAATACACCTGCCACTGTCTGGTGGCGGCTCATTGCCGAGGACGCGCGCGGTAATCCGATCGACGAGCAATTGGGCAATGGCGTGCACGCGATGTCCAGCTTTGACGAACTCACCGGTCACCTGAATTGGCGCACGAGTGGCAACAATGCTCAGTACAACAATCATCAGAATGTCAGTTTCGCCTGGGACAAGAATGAGAACCTGGAGCAACGTGTCGACGTCAACCA
>DATIEU010000011.1:0-7186 GCA_035455565.1 Steroidobacteraceae bacterium
CCTCGGCGTGCGCCTCGGCTTCCTTCACCATGCGCTTGATCTCGTCTTCCGACAGGCCGCTCGAGGCCTTGATGACGATGCGCTGCTCCTTGCCGGTTGCCTTGTCCTTCGCGTTCACGTGCAGGATGCCGTTGGCGTCGATGTCGAACGTGACCTCGATCTGCGGCATGCCACGCGGCGCCGGTGGAATGTCGGTCAAGTCGAACCGGCCGAGCGACTTGTTGTCGGCCGCGCGCGTGCGCTCACCCTGCAGCACGTGAATGGTCACGGCCGTCTGGTTGTCGGAGGCGGTCGAATAGACCTTGGTCGCCTTGGTCGGGATCGTGGTGTTCTTCTCGATCACGTGGTCGACCACCGCGCCCTCGGTCTCGATGCCGAGCGACAGCGGCGTGACGTCGAGCAACAGCACGTCCTTGACGTCGCCGGCGAGCACGCCCGCCTGGATCGCTGCACCGACCGCCACCGCCTCGTCGGGGTTGACGTCCTTGCGCGGCTCCTTGCCGAAGAACTCACGCACGAATTTCTGCACCAGCGGCATGCGCGTCTGGCCGCCGACGAGGATGACCTCGCCCACGTCCTTGAGCGACAGGCCGGCATCCTTGAGCGCGATGCGGCAGGGCTCGATGGTTTTCTGCACCAGCTCTTCCACCAGCGACTCGAGCTTGGCACGCGTCAGCTTGATGTTGAGGTGCTTGGGTCCGCTCGCATCCGCCGTGATGTACGGCAGGTTGACGTCGGTCTGCTGCGCCGAGGACAGCTCGATCTTGGCCTTCTCGGCCGCTTCCTTCAGGCGCTGCATGGCGAGCGGGTCCCTGCGGACGTCGACGCCGCTTTCCTTCTTGAACTCCTCCGCCAGGAAATTGATCACGCGCAGGTCGAAGTCCTCGCCGCCGAGGAACGTGTCGCCGTTGGTCGAGAGCACCTCGAACTGGCGCTCGCCGTCGATCTCGGCGATCTCGATGATGGAGATGTCGAACGTGCCGCCGCCCAGGTCGTAGACCGCGATCTTGCGATCGCCGCCCGACTTGTCGAGCCCGTAGGCGAGCGCGGCCGCCGTCGGCTCGTTGATGATGCGCTTGACGTTGAGGCCTGCGATGCGCCCCGCGTCCTTGGTCGCCTGGCGCTGGGAATCGTTGAAGTAGGCGGGCACGGTGATCACGGCTTCCGTGACCGTCTCGCCGAGATAGTCCTCGGCGGTCTTCTTCATCTTCATGAGCACGCGTGCCGAGATCTCGGGCGGTGCCATCGCCTTGCCCTGGACTTCCACCCACGCGTCGCCGTTGTCTGCCTTGACGATCTTGTAGGGCACCATGCCGATGTCCTTGCGCACGACATCGTCCTCGAACTTGCGTCCAATGAGGCGCTTGATGGCGAAGAGAGTGTTCTGCGGGTTGGTGACGGCCTGCCGCTTGGCGGGCTGACCCACCAGCACTTCGCCGTCCTTGGTGAACGCCACGACCGACGGCGTGGTGCGATCACCTTCGCTGTTTTCGATCACCCGGGGCTTGCCGCCTTCCATGATGGCGACACACGAGTTGGTGGTTCCCAGGTCTATGCCGATGGTCTTGGCCATTGCCAATGCTCCTCACGAAAGCTTGCAAAACGTTGCGCCCAAAATGGGGCGAGACACCGTCGTTTCAATCTCCGGCGGCCAAAAACTCAGTTGCCACGCCCCTCGGGAGCCGTGGCCACGACGACGCGCGCGGGCCGCAGGAGCCGCCCCTTGAGCTGGTAGCCCTTCTGGATGACCTTCAGCACCGAATTGGGCTCGGCCTTGCCGGACTCCTCCATCGCCATTGCCTCGTGCTGCTGTGGGTCGAAGGGCGCGCCCAGCGGATCGATCTCGTGGATGTTGAATTTCTCGAAGGCCCGCTGCAGCAGCTTGAGCGTCGCCTCTTTTCCTTCGAGCAGACTCTGCGCATCGGCCTTCTTGCCGACCTCCAGGCCGGCCGCGAGGCTGTCCAGGACCTGGATCAGCTCGGAGGCGAATTTTTCCAGGCCGTAACGATGGGCGCTCTCGACGTCGCGCACCGCCCGCCGGCGAATGTTTTCGAGCTCCGCGACGGCGCGCATATGGGCATCGCGGGCCTCGTCCAGCTTGGCCTCGGCGGCCGCCAGCGCCTGGCGCAGCTGCTCCGGAGTGCGAGCATCGTCAGGCGTGTCCGTCAGTACGGCTGTGGCTTCCGGATCGAAGTCCGGCCTGGCGTCCTGGTTGCTGGGGTCGCTCATGAAACAAGGGCTCCAATCTGGGGAATACCGGCCGTGGCAGGCGGTCAGGATAGCAGCAGAGTCCCGGCAGGGTCGGGGCAAGCGTCGTGAATTCAAGGCGGCCCCGAGGAGCCGCGCCGTGATATCGACGATCGGGATCACCCGTTCATAGGCCATGCGGGTCGGGCCGATGACGCCCAGGACCCCGACCACCTCGTTGTCCAGCGTGTACGGGGCGGCCACGATGCTGCAATCGTCCAGGATGGTGTACCCCGACTCCTGGCCGATGAAAATCTGCACGCCCTCGGCCTTCAGGCTCTGGTCGAGCAGGTGCAGGATGTCGCGCTTCTCGTTGAAAGCCTCGAAGAGGCGCCGCAGCTTCTCGACGTTCGAGAGCTCCGCAAACCCCATGAGGTTGGTCTCGCCGGCGATGACGTAGCCCGCGAGCTCGTGTTCGCCGGAGCTAACGACCTGCTCGGCCATCTGGATCGCATCCAGCATGAGCTGGTTCATGTGCTGACGGGTTTCGTGCAATTGCGCCAGGATGTCGTCGCGAACTTCCTGGAGGCTGCGCCCGCGCACCTGGTCATTGAGGTAGTTGGCGGCGCGCCGCAACTCGTCGGGCGAGTAGTGGCGCTCGAGCTGCAGGATGCGGTTCTGCACTTCGCGTCCGTTGACCACCAGTACGGTGAGCACGCGGTTGTCGGAGAGCGCCACGAATTCGATCTGCGTGACCGCCGAGTGGGTCTGCCGTGGAATCGTGACGACCCCCGCGAGCTGCGTGATCGCCGAGAGCACCTGAGAGGCCGCCGCGACCAGCGCCTTAGGTTCCGAGTGATGCTCTTCCAGGCGCCGCTGCAGTTGCAGGATCTCCGACCCGTCGAGGGGCTTGAGCTTCAGGAGCGAGTCGACGAACAGGCGATAGCCCTTGTCGGTCGGGATGCGTCCGGCGGAGGTGTGGGGCGAGGTCACGAAACCGAGCTGCTCGAGGTCCGCCATGACGTTGCGGATGGTGGCCGAGCTCAGGTTGAGGCCGGATTCGCGCGACAGGGTACGCGAGCCAACGGGCTGGCCGTCGCGAATATAGCTCTCGATCAGCACCTTGAGCAGGCGCTGTGCGCGATCGGTCAGTACGTCGTCGGTTGTATCTATCGCCATCTTCGGTCAAGACCCTGTAATCTCTGTGGATTCAGGGATTGACGAGGCCGATAACTAACAATGCGCCAGTTGGGAAGTCAAGCCGACCGGAGCGCGCGCGAGACGCGCCGCACCTCTCGGCGATGAACCCTGCGTTCAAGACCTGCGCGCTGGTGGGCCGCCACAGCGATCCGCGCGTCGCCGAATCGATGCTCGCCCTGGCGCGCCATCTCACGGCGAGCAGCCGCGCGCTCCTGGTCGATCGCTCCGTATCGCTCGATTTCGGCTCGACGCGTGTTACCGCGGTCGATGAGGCCTCGTTCGGCAAGCGCGCCGATCTGGTCATCGCGATCGGCGGCGACGGTACGATGCTATACGCGGCGCGCCTGGTCGCGACCAGCGGCGTGCCGCTGCTCGGGATCAATCGTGGCCGGCTGGGATTCCTCACCGATGTGTCGCCCGACGACATGCTCGAGCGGCTCGACGATGTGCTCGCGGGCCGCTTCTCCGAGGACCGCCGTGTCCTGCTGGAAGCGCGACTGCAGCCCCAGGGCGGTGCAGAAGCTGTCACGACGGCACTGAACGACGTCGTGATACAGAAGTGGGAAACCGGCCGCATGCTCGATTTCGAAACGTGGATCGGCGGCCGCTATGTGAACACGCACGGCGCCGACGGCCTGATCGTGGCGAGCGCCACCGGATCCACCGCCTATGCACTCTCCTGCGGCGGCCCCATCATCCAACCCGACCTCGACGTGCTGGTCATGGTACCGATCTGCCCGCATACGCTGAGCGATCGGCCCATCCTCGTCCCGGGTGGGGCACGGGTCGAAGTTCGCCTCATCGAGCGCCAGGACACACGCGCCCAGGTTCTGTGCGACGGCGCGGTGCTCGGTGAGTTGCATCCGACCGACCGGTTGTACGTGGGCGCTTCGAAGCATCACGTCACGCTGCTGCACCCACCGGGCTACGACTACTACCGCCTACTGCGCTCGAAGCTGCACTGGGGGCGCGGCTCCTACGATACGGCCTCGAGCTCCGGGCGCCCGCCTCTCGAGCGCTGACGCATTGCTCACGTACCTCGGCATCCGCGACTTCGCCATCATCGATGAGCTGGCGCTCGAGCTCGGGCCCGGCCTGACCGCACTCACCGGCGAGACCGGCGCCGGCAAGTCGATCGTGGTCGATGCACTGGCGCTCGCGGCCGGTGGTCGTGCCGCAGCCGACGTCGTGCGCCAGGGCGCGGAGCGCGCCGAGATCGCAGCCACGTTCGACCTCGGTGCCCGAACGGCAGCGCGCCACTGGCTCGAATCGCAAGCTATCGACTGCGAAGGCGAATGCATCCTGCGACGGGTGGTGGGTCGCGACGGTCGCTCACGGGCCTTCATCAACGGCCAGCCAGTGCCGCTACAGACTTTGCGCGAGCTCGGCGAACAGCTCGTCGACATCCACGGGCAGCAGGAATTCGTGTCATTGACTCGCCGTGCTGCGCAACTCGAGCTACTCGACGCACATGGGCGCCACGAGGCGCTGACGCAGCAGGTGCGCGAAGGGCACGAGCGTTGGCGGGCGCTGCGCGATGAGTGGGCGGAACTCTCAGCCGCGGGACGCGATCGCGACGCGCGTCTCGAGCTCCTGCGCTACCAGGTGCGCGAGTTGCAGGCGCTGGGTCTCAAGAGCGCCGAAATTCCCGATCTGCTCGCCGAACAGCGCCGGCATGCTCACAGCGGCCGTCTGATCGAAGGGGTTCGCCAGGCGCTCGACCTCGTGTACGAGCAGGAGTCCTTCAGCGCGCATGAGGCCGTGGCGCGGGCGCTCACGAGCGTGCGAAATGTGACGGCTCTCGATCCGTCGCTGGCAACGACGGAAGCGCTCCTGGAGGAAGGCCGCATTGCGTTGCGCGAAGCGGCGGATGCGCTGCGCCATTATCTCGAGGCCATGGAGATCGACCCGGAGCGGCAGGATTGGGTCGAGCGCCGCGTGGCCACAATCGAGGAGCTGGCACGCAAGCACCGACTGCCGGCGACCGAGCTGCCGGCGCACCTCGAACAATTGAGCGGGGAACTCGAGCGGCTCGAGTCACACGAATCGACGCTCGAAGGGTTGCAGGCGCGCCTCACCAGCCTGCGTGCGGAATACGGCCAGGCTGCGAACCAACTGTCGGCCGCGCGCAGCAAGGCAGCAGCCGATCTTTCACGCGACGTGACGCGACTCATGCAGAAGCTCGGCATGACGGGCGGACGGTTCGACGCGACCATCACGAACGATCCGGCCGCGGAGCCCGCGCCGAGCGGACTGGACGCGGTCGAGTTCGTGGTGACAGCGAATCCTGGACAGCCGCTCAAGCCGGTGGCGCGCGTGGCCTCGGGCGGTGAGCTCTCGCGCATCAGCCTCGCGATCCAGGTGGCCGCACTCGGCAAGGCGATTACACCGTGTCTCGTGTTCGATGAAGTCGATGCGGGTGTGGGCGGTGCGGTCGCAGAGATCGTCGGGCGGCAGCTCGCCGCACTTGGCGAACGTGCCCAGGTGCTCTGCGTCACGCACCTGCCGCAAGTGGCGAGCCAGGCCGATCAGCACGTGCGGGTTGCCAAGCTGACCGATGGGCGCAGCGCCCGCACTACGGTAAGCGAGCTCAAGGGCACGGAGCGCGTCGAAGAGCTGGCGCGCATGCTCGGTGGCGTCGAAATCACGCAGAAGGCGCGCGATCACGCGCGCGAGATGCTGAAGCGCGCCGAGGGCGGCGCCCGGGCGCGCACGGGCCGCTAACGGATCTTGCGGCCGGGACAGCCTGGACGGCGGCAGTGGCCGTACAGGATGAGTGAGTGGTCGCGGATCTCGAAGCCCATCTTCTTCGCCACCGAGGTCTGCCGGTCCTCGATGCCGCTGTCGAGAAACTCCTCCACGCGCCCGCAGTCCACGCAGACGATATGGTCGTGATGCGCCCCCTGGTTGAGCTCGAACACCGCCATGCCGTCGGCGAAATGGTGACGCGTGACGAGACCCGCCGCCTCGAACTGCGTGAGCACCCGGTAGACGGTCGCGAGCCCGATGTCCTCGCTCGAATCGAGCAGGAGCTTGTAGATGTCTTCCGCGCTCAGGTGACGCGGCGAGCCGTGCTCGAGGATCTCCAGGATCTTGAGCCGCGGCAGCGTGACCTTGAGCCCTGCCTTGCGCAGGTCCTTGCCTTCCAACTGTGCCTCCGCCGGTCGTCCCACGACGGCTGTCGTGAGGAGGTGAATTCGCTATGATGCGCGCCCATTATCCTCCTGCGACCCCCGCGGCTCCAGCGGTTCCCATGAATCATTCCGGACGACTACGTCACACTCGATGGCTCAAACGGGCGCTGTTGGCGCTGTGCGTTGCGCTGGCGCTGCCCGCGGGCGGCTGCGTGTATCGCATCAATATTCAGCAGGGCAACTATCTCGATCCGGCCGCCCTCGAGCAGCTTCAGGTCGGCATGACGCGCAGCCAGGTGCGCTACCTGCTCGGAACACCGATGGTCCCGGACGCGTTCAACAATGATCGCTGGGACTATCTCTTCTACTTCAAGCGCGGCCGCCTGCGCGACCCCGAGGAGCGCAAGGTCACGGTGTTCTTCGAGGACGACAAGGTGGCGCGCGTCGAGCGCGGCAACCAACCGAGCCAGGTCGCCAACGCCGAATCGAAGCCGGAATCCACCAACTAGCGCGCGGACCTGGCACGCGCACGGCGTGCCGCGCGCGGGTCCACCGTCAACGGTCGATAGATCTCGACGCGATCGCCATCCTGTAACGGGTGATCCGCCGGCACGACGCGTCCGAATACGCCAAAGGTCGCCGTGGCGGGATCGATCTCGGAGCAG
>DATIEU010000012.1:0-7218 GCA_035455565.1 Steroidobacteraceae bacterium
GTTACGTTACAGGAGATCAGTCATGACTATGCTCAAACGCCTTTCCGCATTTCTCGTCGCCGCACTGATGGTCTCGGCCCTCGGTTGCGCGACGCAGTCCGAGCCGCAAAGCCCCGGCGCCTACATGGACGACAGCTGGATCACCACCAAGGTGAAGACGGCGATCCTCAACGAGCCTTCGCTCAAGGTAATGCAGATCAACGTCGAGACCTACAAGGGCGCGGTGCAGTTGAGCGGCTTCGTGGATAACGCTGCCAGCCAGGCCAAGGCGGTCGAGATCGCCCGCTCGGTGCAGGGCGTGACCTCGGTCAAGGACGACCTGCGGCTCAGGTAGCCCCGGGGAGAGCGCAAGTGACACAACGGACTTGGTCAAAGGGCTGGTGGCGGGAAGACATGGAGGTGCCCGCTCCCAGGCCCAGCGAGCCGGACGGCGACGCCGAGCACCGCTGGGAGAACGAGGGTGGGAATCCACCGCTGACGGAGCCGCCAGATGCAAACCCCAGCAAGCATCTCTAGACATCCGGTTCATCCGCTGCTCGTCGTGCTGCCGGCCGGCTTGTGGGTCTTTTCGCTTTTCTGCGATCTGCTCTATCTGGGCGGCTTCGAGGCCGAGATCTGGTCCCGGCTCGCGCTCTACGCCATGGTGGCCGGATTCGTTGGCGCGTTCACCGCGCTGGCGCTGCCGGGCTTCGTCGCGCAGATGAACGTCACGCTGATCGTCGTCGCCCTCTACGCGGTGAACATCTGGCTGCGGCTCGGCGAACCGCACCTGGCGATCGCCATCGCGCTCTCGGTGATCGGCGTCGCCATGCTCGCGGTCTCGAGCTGGCTCGGCGGCGGAATAGCTCGGCCCACAAGGACTCCCTGATGGAAAAAACGCAAGCTTTTACCGACGTGCCAACCCTGCGCAGGCAGGCGCGCGAGCACACCGGCGACGGCGCCGTCACGGCCGGCTACGCGGCGGACCGCAAGATCGTGCTGCAGCTGCTCAACGAGGCGCTCGCCACGGAGATCGTCTGCGTGCTGCGCTACCGGCGCCATCACTTCATGGCCAAGGGCATCCACGCGAAAGGCATCGCCGACGAGTTCCTGGTCCACGCGACCGAGGAGCTGGCGCATGCCGATCTGCTCGCCGAGCGCATCGTGCAGCTGGGCGGCGAGCCGGATTTCTCCCCCGGCAGCCTCGTCGAGCGCAGCCATGCGGAGTACCGGGAAGGCCGTTCGCTGCTGGAAATGATCGAGGAAGACCTGGTGGCCGAGCGCATCGCCATCGACAGCTACCGCGACTTCATCCAGTACCTCGGCGCTAAGGACTCCACCACGCGGCGCATGCTGGAAACCATCCTCGCCGCGGAGGAGGAGCACGCCGACGAGCTGGCCGACCTGCTGCAATCGCGCATCCCCGGGGATCAATGAGCAACCGATCCCATGACCAGCGCGCCATCGAGCGCCTCGCCCGCGAATCGCAGGTGCCGCTCGGTGAAGTCGCGCAGCTCTACGACGACGCGCGGGCGCGGCTCGAGGTCGGCGCGCGCGTCAGGGGCTTTCTCGGCATCTTTGCCATCCGCAATGTCCGCAAGATGCTGCGGCAACGCAGTGCCGGCAACAGGCAGGGTGTTCAGGGGCAAATGACCTGAGCCTGGCGCTCCTGGCCTTCGGTATCGCGGCGATGCGCTGACCGCGCTACCCGGAGAAGCGCTCGGGCGACTCGAACGCATCAACGCCAATCCGATCGCCCCCGGCAGTACAGAAAGATCCTTCGCCCTGGGTACGCCGGCGCACAGAGCGACTGACACGACGCGAGAACAATTGACTCAATGATCCTCCATTCACCGCACGGTCGTGCGGCGGGGTCGCGGACGGCAACACAAGGAGAAGCGAAATGACATTGGGAACGATCCTCTTGATCGTAGTGGTTCTCGCCCTGCTCGGTGCACTTCCGAGCTGGCCGCACAGCAGGAGCTGGGGTTACGCACCGAGCGGTGTAATCGGGGTCGTGGCGGTGGTGCTGCTCGTCATGCTGGCCGCAGGCCGCCTCTGAGAGATTTGATGTCTACTTTTCGACTCCTCGCGACGATATTGCTCGTCTCGTGGCTGGGGACGCTCAGCGGCTGCGCGACCACCACCGAAGGCGGCGCGGTCGGCGCCGACCGCTCTCAGCTGCTGCTCGTGTCGTCGGCGCAGCTCGACGAAATGGCCGCGCAGAGCTACGCCAAGCTGAAGGCGGACGCAGCACGCCAAGGCGCTTTGAACCGGGATCCCGCGATGCTCCAGCGCGTCCGCACGGTGGCAAGCCGCATCACACCGCAGACCGCAGTATTCCGCCCCGACGCGCCAAGGTGGAACTGGGAAGTGAACGTCCTGAACAGCGACCAGCTCAACGCGTTCTGCATGCCCGGCGGGAAGATCATGTTCTACAGCGGGCTGATCAACCAACTCCGTCTGACCGACAACGAGATCGCGATCGTAATGGGGCACGAGATCGCGCATGCGCTGCGCGAGCACTCCCGCGAGCACTTGTCGCAGGCGATCGCCTCGCAGACTGCGATCGGCATTGGTGCCGCACTGTTCGGCCTCGGCGAAGGCTCGGCCGGGCTTGCGAATGCCGGTTACGAGGCCTTGATCGCTACCCAGTTCAGCCGCTCCGACGAGAGCGAAGCCGACCGCATCGGTCTGGAGCTTGCGGCACGGGCGGGCTATGACCCGCGAGCCGGGGTGACGTTGTGGCAAAAAATGACCGGCGCCAGCAAGGGCGAGCACCCACCCGAGTTCCTGAGTAGCCACCCGGCAGACGCAAGTCGCGTCCGAGAGATCGAGTCGCTGTTGCCGACCGTCACGCCGCTCTATCAAGCCGCGCATCGGCCCCGCTGACTGTGAGCTGCACGCGAACGTCACCACCTGGATTACTGGACGAATCCCATGCGGAACGGCGGGACTTCCATTTCATTTGTTGTCTAGGAGAAGCGTCATGGGCAAGTACCTGCTTGGTTGAGTGCTCGGGGTTCCGCTGTTCGTGCTGGTGATCATCTATTTCTTCATGCGCTAGACCGGTCGTGGACGATCCAACGCCTCACGGCAAGTCGTCCCGATCGCCCCTCAACAATTCGATGAAGGAGAGAGAGCAATGGAAGGATCTCGAAACTTGACGCGTGCCATCGATGATGCAAGCGCGGGGCCGCATCCCGCGATGGACAGAGGGTTCGATGCGGCGCGTCCCGCAATCGACCGATTAGCGTCCAGCGCCCACGAGGCCGTCGACAAGATCGCGGGTGCGGCCAGGCAGGTGGTCAACACCCTTGGAGCGAAGGGCGAGCAGCTGAAGGGCGTAGAGGGGCGCGTGATGGACGCGTGCCGGGGGTCCGTGCGCGAGCACCCCGTGGCGTCGCTCGGGATCGCGTTAGCGGTTGGATTCGTCTTGAGCCGCCTGCTGCGCTCCCGATCGAACGGCGATCCCGCCGCATGAACGGACGCCCGGCGTGGGCAGAGCGTCGGTTCGCACCAGGGGCTGTCGTGTGAACCAAGCAGACCATTGCCCGCCTCCTACGACGCAGAGGGTCCCCATTCGGTCGAGCGAAGGGTATTCCTTTTGACCCCGCCATCCTCGAAAGGCAACCGCTTCGAGGCACTGCTGAACGGCGACGAGATGTTGTTTCCAGCGATGCTATCCGCGATCCCTGGTGCTCTTTAACACTTCAGCGCAAACCGAAAAACGACAGGACAGCGACGACGATGACGATCGCGCCGACGATGTAGACGATGTTGGTCATGACTTTCTCCTTCGAGTGAGGTTGAGGTAAAGGATGGGATCGCGGTGTCCGTCCTGGAATGACGGGACAGATACCCACCTCGATTGACCATTTACCTTGAGACCCAGGGTACTGGTCAGGCCGCACGCGGTCTGTGCGCTGGTGCACCCAGTGCGCGGGAAGTCGGCTTCGTGTGCGCCACCGTACCGACTTCGCCCGGTCCTGCAACCAAGCTGTCTACGAAATTTCGAAGTGGTGTGCAGATCGCATGCTGCGAAGCTCGGCCTTCGGGTGAAAGCGATATCGGCCAGACGCTACGAAGTCACCATCCGCTTCCGCGACGGGTCGAGGTGGGTATTCAACGAGGCGACCCCGCGGACATGGCGATCGGGCACGGCAGTCAAGATCATCGATTGACGGCGCGTACTCGCGCATTCAGCTTGAGTTGAAGGAGAACCGAATGATCACGAACGTGATGCCCCGGCCTGCCGATGTACTCACCCGGCGCGAGCCTGTTCCTGCGAAGCATCTGCTGCCGCCGCTGCCCTACGGCTATGCGGCCCTCGAGCCGACCATTGACGCACGCACGATGACGCTCCATCACGACAAGCATCACGCGTCGTACGTGGAGAGGCTGAACGCGGCGCTGGAGAAGTTCCCCGAACTGCAGGGACGCACGGCGATCTGGCTGTTGCTCAACTTGAGCAAGGTTCCAAAGGAAATCCGCACGACCGTGCGCCAGAACGCAGGCGGACACGTGAACCACAGCCTGCTGTGGCGGGCCATGTCTCCAACGGGCGTCGACGCGCCAGCGGGCGCGCTTGCTGACGCGATCGTGCGTGACTTCGGCGGTGTCGAGCAGCTCAAGACCCGATTCGCCGAAGTGGGGCAGGAACGGTTTGGGTCCGGATGGGTCTGGCTTGCGAGGACACAGCTGGGCGACGGGAGGCTGCAGGTGCTCAGCACCTGCGGTCACGAGAATCCCATGCGGCAGGGTCACCACCCCATTCTCGTCAACGACGTATGGGAACACGCCTATTACTTGAAGTATGAGAATCGGCGGGCGGACTATCTGGAAAGCTGGTGGGCGGTGGCCAACTGGGAAGAGGCCGCCCGACGCTACGAGGGCCTTGATCATGCTCCTGCTGATAGCTGGGAGGCCGAAGGCGGGCAGCTTCTCCTGCCGACCCCATGATCCATGGTCCGTCCCCGCAAGATGCCGGAACCGTTGCGATGGGTGGAACGGGGGCCCGTCTGGTGCCCCTCGTTCCGCACCCTGCCCCAGCGCTGCGGCACACAATGGCGCTATGTCGCGTCGCGTGCGGCTATTGCTGAAAACCGTTGACGTCGGACAACCGGGACCTCTCTTATGTTCGCCTGCGAACAGAAATTAGGGCGCGGTGCGTCTAACTTTAGTTGCATTAGGCAGAGGCCGAGCGCGGGGTCGTCAAAAGCGGGCGGGACCGCCGGCCATGCCCATGATTTCTCGATGCACTACTAAAGGAGATCCATATGAACTGGGACCGCATTCAGGGCAACTGGAAGCAAGTCGCCGGCAAGGCAAAGGCGCAATGGGGCAAGCTGACCGATGACGACCTCGACGTTGCCGCCGGCCGCCGTGAGCAGCTCGCTGGAAGGATCCAGGAGCGCTACGGCATCGCCAAGGACGAAGTCGAGAAGCAGATTTCCGACTGGGAACTCAAGGCAACCGATGCTTGGTTCGAGCGCAGTTGATTTGCGCCTGGGGGACTGAACCCTCGCCGGCCCGGCTTCGTCAACGGGCTGGGCACAGCCCAACGGTTGCCGCGGCAGTGATGCTCGGCATGGTCGGTTGCAGCGGAATGTCGACTCGCGACAAATACACCGTGGGCGGCGCTGGGGTTGGAGCGGTCGGCGGCGCGCTCCTCACGGGCGGCAGCACGCTCGGTACGGTGGGCGGTGCCGCAGTCGGAGGCGTCGTCGGCAACCAGGTCGGCAAAGACAAGAAATAGGCGGCGCGTATGAACTCGAAACCGGAGAAGCCTTTGCGCCTGTTCGTGAACCCGATGGTCCAAAAGGCCTGGGCGTCACGTACCTGAACCTCGCGCTGATCCTCGTCGCTCTCTACGCGGTGAACATCTGGCTGCGCTTCAGCGATCCCGCGAGCCTGGCCGTCGGCATCGGGCTCTCTGCGATCAGCCTGGGCGCGCTCTCGGCCTCGAGCTGGCTCGGTGACGAGCGGATCCGCGTCTACAAGGAATGATGCAGAAGAAAGCTAAGCCTGGCTTTCCAGCTTGCGGATGACTTCGTAGCAGCTGCAGGAAGCCGCGCGCAGGCGCTTGCGGTCGAGGATCCGCATCATGCCGCGGCTGTAGCGGATCAGCTTGCGCCGCTGCAGCTCGCCCGCCGCGTTGGTCACCCCGGCCCGGCGCACCCCCAGCATCAGCGCGATGAATTCCTGGGTGAAGCGGAACTCGTCCGATGCGACGCGATCGCGCGTCATCAGCAGCCAGCGCGCGAGCCGCGCCTCGAGCAGGTGCGTTTTGTTGCAGACGGCGACCTGCATCGCAGTCGCCATCGCCACATACGCGCAGCGGTCCAGCGCCCGCTGCAGCGGGCGGTTGTGCTTCAGCTCGCTGCCGAGGCGCGCCGCGCTCGTGCGCATCGCGCTGCCGGCGCCCTGCACCAGGGCTTTCACCGGCGAAGTCGAAACGCCGAGCGCCAAAGGAATGCCCACCATACCTTCCCTGCCGACCAGACCCACTTCCAGCCCGCTCGCGCGCTCGGCTACGACCGCCAGCAGCGACACCATGCCGTCGTTGGGGAAGTACACATGCCGGCTCGCGGAGCCAGGCCGGTAAAGCACTTTTCCCAGGGGCATCTCGACGCGCTGCAGCGCTGATAAGAAGCGCCGGCTCGCCTTTCGCGGCAGAGCGGCAAGGATGCGGTTTGCGGGCGGGGAGTTCGTTGGGTTGCGAATGGCGGCTCCTGGTTGACCACGTCGAATCGAGAGTCGACTGACGGCAGGAGGGCCGAAGCGCGAACCTGATGTCGAAAGCTGACTGCCAGAACGAATGCTGCGCTTTCAGTCTACGCCCTTTGCAGGCGAGCGAGCATGAGAATTTGCGCGGCTCAAGACAGCAGGCGAGCGTACTCCTTCTTGACCGTCGCGTAGCACTCGCATACGCGCGCCTCGAGCTTCGGCCGGTCGAGCACCGTGATATGGCCGCGCGCATAGCGGATCAGTCCGGCGTCCTGGAGCTTCCTTGCGGCTTCGGTGACGCCCTCGCGGCGAACGCCCAGCATGTTGGCGATCAGCTCCTGGGTCATTATCAGCTCGTCGCCGGGAGGCAGACGGTCCACGCTCATCAGGAGCCAGCGGCAAAGCTGCTGCTCGACGGAATGGTGCCGGTTGCAGACAGCGGTCTGCGACATCTGCGTGATGAGCGCTTGGGTGTAGCGCAGCAGGAGGTGCTGCAGCTGGCCGCCGCGC
>DATIEU010000013.1:0-12073 GCA_035455565.1 Steroidobacteraceae bacterium
ATGGTCGCGTAGTCCCGGGACGATCATGATCGTGGCCGGCTCGGTTGCCGCTGTCATGCGATCCGCCGTAGCGCACCGCGCTGGCCGGGCTTGCGATTGGGCGCGAAGCCATTGCGGGCCAGCGTCTCTTCGGCGTTCTTGTAGAACTCACCGATCCGGTAGATCTGCCGGGCTTCCTTGCCGCTCGCGATGTCACGGCCGAACTCGCGCGAGATGCGCACCAGCTGCTCTACCTGTTTGACCGAGCTCATCCTGGCCTTGCGGTCCTGCGTCCAGATGTTGTCCTCGATGCCGCAACGCACGTGCAGGCCCATGGCGATCGCCATCATGTTGATGGGCAGCACGTTCAGCATCGACGTCTCGAGCGTCAGCACCGCGCCATCCGGCACGGCACGCACGAAGTTCGCCAGGTTGTAGATGTTGGGCTGGTCGAACCCGCCACCGATCGCTACCCAAGTGAGTATCAACGGCACGTTGCAGGTGCCGGCGCGCATCATGCGCTCGACGGTCTCGAGCTGCGCGATGTTGGCGAGCTGAAAGTGCGTCTGGATGCGATGCGCGGTGAGGCGGCGGATGTGCTCTTCCACCCATTCGGGACCCGCGGGAATGGTCATTTCGCGATAGGCGCGATAGGTGCCGGGCTCGGCGAGCGAAGTGCCGGCGAGATCGGCCGGGCACATCTGCTCGACGATGTTCATCTGGTTGGTGTTGATGGCGATCGTCACCTGGTCGGGCGCGGGCTCGAGTTCCGCCAGCATGTGGCGCGTGTCGTCGCTCAGCCACTTGGCGATCTCGCCTTCACCTTCCGGAGCGAAGGAAATCGAGCCGCCCACCTGCAGAATCATGTCGGGGACCGCCACGCGCAGGCGCGCCAGCAGCTCATTGAACATCGACAGCCGCTTGGAGCCCGAGCCATCGGGCTCGCGCACGTGCACGTGCAGGACAGTGGCGCCGGCGTTGTAGCAGTCGACCGCCTTCTGCACCTGCTCGTCCAGGCTGACCGGAATGTCCTCGGGAAAATCCGCGGGCGTCCATTCGGGACCGTAGGGCGCCACGGTGATCACCAGCTTGTCTTGGTTCTCGGGGAACAGAGAGCCGTCGAAGAAATGCATAGGCTGATCCTGCTAGCGAGTCGGAGTGAGTCGGTTCAGTAAGGCGTGTCGCCGATGATCCCGGCGCGATCCATCTTCCGATGGCACGGCGGGTAATCCATTACGGCGTAGTGCTGCGTGGCGCGGTTGTCCCACATGGCGACGCTGTTCTTCTGCCAGCGCCAGCGCACCTGGTATTCGGGGATCTGTGCCTGGCTGATCAGGTACTGGAGCAGCTGCGCGCCGCCGGGCGCGAAGTCCTGGCCGTAACGGACATTGGCCGAGGTGTGATAGTTGGTGAGGTGCGTGGTGAAGGCATTCACGAACAGCACCTTCTCGCCGGTCTCGGGATGCGTGCGAACCACCGGGTGCTCCGCGTCGGGGTATCGGGCCTTGAGCGCGAGGCGCTGCTCGACCGGCATGGCGGCGCCGAAGGTCGCTTCGATGCTGTGGCGCGCGCGCAGGCCGGCGATCTGCTCCTTGATGTGCTGGGGCAGCGTCTCGTAGGCCAGCACCATGTTGGCCCACATGGTGTCGCCGCCGACCGGCGGGCATTCCACGCAGCGGAGCACGCAACCGAACGGCGGCTTCTCGCGCCACGTGGCGTCGGTGTGCCAGGCATTTTCGTAGCGCTCGTTGGGCGTCTCAGGCGACTTGTAGATGCGCACCAGGCCCGGGTTCTCCGGGTCGCTGCCCGCCACCGGGTGATCCTCGAGCTCGCCGAAGCAGTGCGCGAACGCGACGTGCTCGGCCGGCGTGATGTCCTGGTCACGGAAAAACAGCACGCGGTGCCTGAGCAGCAGCGCGCGGATCTCCGCGACCATCTCCGGCGTGCGCGCGGCGACGCCCAGATGAACGTTGAAGACTTCTGCGCCGATGGCGCAGGTCAGTGGCTCGACCCGGATCGCTGTTTTCACGGGCGGCATTGTGGGTGCGCACGACCGTTTGCGTGTTGGCACTGGGTGACATACGTTTACCTTTTCGGGACAGGGCCGCGCCGGTGAGCGGACTGATTCGCAGTGCCAGCCTGGCAACCTTCAGCGAGGTCGCTCGCGCCGCGGGCCTCGACCCCAATGCCCTGCTGCGGGAGTTCGACTTGCCGGCGCGGTGCCTGACCGAGCCGGAGTTGCGCGTGCCGGTCGACGCCGTGCGACGCCTTCTGGAGGCGTCGGCGGATCGCAGCGGCGTCGAAGGATTCGGGCTGCGGATGGCACAGGCGCGGCGGCTGTCCGATATGGGTCCGCTCGGCCTCCTGATGCGCGAACAGCCCACTCTGCGACATGCGATCGAGGCTTGTGCGACGTATGCCAATCGCCTCAACGAGTCGCTGTATCTTTTCATCGAGGAGACCGACAACGTCGTCGTGCTGCGCGAGGACCTGATCGTTGGAACGCCGGGTCCGCTGCGCCAATCGACGGAGCTCGCCATCGGCGTGGTGTTCCGCGTGCTGCAGCAGTTCATCGGCCCGAACTGGCGGCCGTTGCGTGTGTGTTTTTCCCACGATGCGCCCGTCGATCGCAGCGAGCACGATCGCCTGTTCGGTCGCCGCGCCGAGTTCGGTCAGCCGTTCAACGGCATCGTGTGCGCGAGTCGGGATCTCGATGTCGTCAATCCGAACGCCGATCCTGGCATCGCGAAGCTCGCGCAACAGATGCTCGAGGCGTCGTCCAGCGAGGCTCCCGAGAAGCTGTCCGCGCAAATCCGCCGCCTGGTATTGGGGCTCCTCGGCACGGGCGCCTGCAACATCGAGGTCGTCGCGCAGCATCTCGGCGTCGATCGGCGCACTGTGCACCGCCGGTTGACGCAGGAAGGCGAGACTTTCTCCAACATCGTGGCCGGTGTCCGGCGCGAGCTCGCCGTGCGCTTTCTCGCCGATCCGCAGCGCAACCTGGCCGAGATCTCCACGCTGCTCGGCTTCTCCTCTATAAGCGGCTTCTCGCGCTGGCATCGCCAGCAATTCGGCCGCACCGCTTCGGCCAGCCGCCGCGAGTCCCCTATAGATAAATAGATGTCCCGGATTGCAACTCGTGCACGGGTACCCGCCCGTAGGATGCGCCGCCATCAAAAGTGCGCGCAGCGCACGAGGGGGCAGATGTGAGGTTTCTGAAAGCGGGCTCGATCCTGTCTGCAATGTCGTTCCTGGGGGCGCAGGCATCGGCCCAGGAATCGAGTGCCGAGGCCACGAGCGTGGCGCTGGAAGAGGTCGTGGTTTCCGCGACCAAGCGTGAAGAATCGCTGCAGAACGTGCCGGTGTCGGTCAACGCGATCTCCGGTGGCCAGCTGCAGCAGAGCGGTGTCGTGCGCCTGCAGGACGCGCAACTCCCCAGCCTGACCGTGCAGGAAGGCGGCATCGGCAACAGCGTCTTCATCCGCGGCATCGGTTCCGGCATCAATCCCGGATTCGAGCAATCCGCGGGCACCTACGTCGATGGCATCTATCGCGGTCGCGCCCAGCAGTCGCGCGCTCCGCTGCTCGACGTCGAGCGGGTAGAGCTGCTGCGCGGCCCGCAGACCACGCTCTTCGGCAAGAACAGCGTGGCGGGCGCCATCAACGTCACCAGCGCCAAGCCCACCTCGTACTTCGACGGCTACGTCACCGGCATGTATGACTTCGACCTGAACGACACGCAGGTTGAAGGTGCGATCTCCGGTCCACTGGGCGAGCGGGTTCGCGGGCGCCTGTCGGCGCGCGGGCTGAAGGGCGACGGCTTCGTCGAGAATCTCACACGCAATTCCGGCGAACCGAGCCGTGACGACGTGAGCGTGCGTGGACAGCTCGCGTTCGACGTGACGGACAACCTGACGGCCACGTTCAAGGCCGAGGTGAGCGAGTTCGACAAGGAAGGCCGCAGCATCGAGATCTACAACGAGCGTCCGGCAGCCGTCGGGCCGTTTGCCGGTCTCACGTACGGGCAGATTCTGTCCGGCCTGACCTCAGATCCCTCGCTGCTCAACAATTATCTCGATTACCAGCGCACCGGCGGCGCCGAGACCAGCGACAACCGCAGCGAGGAATATGCGCTGACGCTGGACTGGCGCGTCGGGGATCACACGTTGACGGCCATCAGCGGCTTCTCGACCTACACGTTCGACGAGCTGTGCGATTGCGACTTCACGGGTGCCAATATCTTCAACGTCGGCCTGGATGAGGATTTCGACCAGTTCAGCCAGGAAATCCGCTTCGCCTCCTCGCAGGGCAACACGCTCGACTACATCGTCGGCGCCTATTACGAGGACACCTCGCTCCAGTATCGCGATTCGATCCTGGTCAACCAGACGAGCCTGCTGGTGCCCTTGATCAACGCCATGGCACCCGGCGGTGGCACGGCGATCGCTAACACGGGCACGCCGCGGCTCTTCAACCAGGACGAGAGCGGGGCCTCGGCATTCGCGCGCCTGACCTGGAACGCCACCGACGACCTGCATATGAATTTCGGCGTCCGCGTCTCCTACGAGGAAAAGGAAGCGACCCGCGACCTCGCTATCACTGCCATCGACGGCACCCCGCTCAGCGGCGCGCAAGCCGTGGTCGCGCCCGCCGTCTATGCCTCCGTGTTCAACGTGCGCGCCCACTCGCTCGAGGGCTCGCGTGACGGCTGGAAGACCATGCCTTCGTTCAGTGTGCAGTACGACCTGAGCGACGACGTGATGGGCTACCTGTCATACGTGCAGGGCTTCAAGTCCGGCGGCTTCGATGCGCGCTCGAACAACCCAACGGCGCCTCCGGCGACCGTGTGCACGGCGCCGAACACTCCGGCCGGCTGCATTCCGGCAGCGAGCGTGGGCAGCTTCGAGTTCGCGGATGAAGAGTCCAAGAGCTACGAGGCCGGGCTCAAGTCGCGCTTCGCCGACGACCGCGCCGAGGTCAACCTCGCCTACTACTTCACCGACTACAAGGACCTGCAGGTCAGCACCTTCGATGGCGTGCTCGGCTTCAACGTGAGCAACGCCGGCGCTGCGGAGATCCAGGGCGTCGAGCTCGACGGCCGCTGGAAGCTCGCCGACAACCTGATGCTGCGCGGCTCGGTTGCGTGGACGGATTTCGAGTACAAGGAGTTCTTCGGCCAGTGCTACGTCGGCCAGGTCCCCGACGCGCCGGATGGCCGCAACTGCGACTACGCGGGCAAGACCAACATGTTCGTGCCGGACCTCGCTGGCAGCGTGGCGCTCGACTGGACCGTCAACCTCGGCGCAAAGCTGCGGCTGGCCTCGACGCTCGAGACGGTATACAGCGGCGCGTACTTCCCGCAGGCGACGCTTGACCCGGCCACGGAGCAGGACTCGTTCGCCAAGTTCAATGCGCGTCTCGCATTGTCCTCGCAGGAGGGTAACTGGGAGATCGCGCTGCTCGGTCGCAACCTGACCGACGAAGTGACGACCGGCTACGCGGCCGACATCCCGCTCGCCGCGCGTACCTTCGGCGCACCGAGCTATGGCTCATTCGTGGCACCGCCACGCAGCATCGCCGTGCAGGCGCAAGTGAGGTTCTAAACATCACGGACCGCGGTCGTCTATCCCACGACCCCGGTGTTACTGACTGCACGCCCGGGCGGCCGCACATGGCCGCCCGTTTTTTTTTTGTTTGACTCGAGAATCCAGCTACAGCAGCGAATCAACCGTGACACCGAGCGCCGCGACCGCTGCGATCACGATCGTCAGCGTGACCATCAACACGACCGGCTGCCAGCCGAGGCGCAATAGCGATCCGGTGTGAGTGAGCAACCCGAGCGCCGCGACTGCGGTGAGCAGACAAGCGCGGGAGAGGAGGGAAGCGACCTCGACCACCGGCTGCGGCCACGGCACGAAGCTGCCAATCACCACCAGCGCGATGAAGACGATGAGAAATCGCGGAAACGTTTCGACGCCCGTCTTTTCGATTGAGCCGCGCGCGATTTCATGGTGACGAATCGACCACCAGCGCAGCACCATCACCACCGGCGCGAGCAGCGCCACGCGCAAGAGCTTCGTAAGTGTCGCGAGCTCGCCGTGTTCGGGTGACAGAGCGAACGAGGCGCCGACCACTTGCGCCACTTCATGAATGGAAGCGCCGAGGAAGACGGCGGACGCCGCCGTGCCCCACGGCGTCAGCTCGGTGAGCGTCGGATACACGATCATGGCGATCGTGCCGATGAGCGAGACCGCAACGCAGACGAAGAGTGTCGCCTCGCGCAGATACCTGCTCTGCGGCAGGACTGCGGCGGCGGCGAGCGCCGCAGAGATGCCGCAGATCGATACCGACGTGGCGGCAATGGCAGCGAAGCCGGCGGGCAGTCGCAGCAGCCGCGCCAGCGACCAGGCGGCCGCGAACACCGCCACGATGGCGACGATCACGGTCAGAAGAGTGGGCCAGCCGAGCGTTACCAGTTGCCCCAGCGTCACGCGAATGCCGAGCAAGGCGATGCCCGCGCGCAGGACGGGTCGAGCGGCGAAACTGAACCCCGCGCTCCAGCGTCGGCCTCGCAACGTCTGCGCCAGGATCAAACCGAGCCCCAGGGCCACGAGCATGTCGGGCCAATGCAGCCGCCGGGCGGCTACCGTCGCAATTGCGGCAATGAGGATCGCCACCGCCAGGCCGGGTGCGCGCCTCGATGGCGTCTGCTGGGATCGCATGCAGGACTGGCAGCACGCGTCGGCTGCTGACCTCCCCTGAGGTCACCATACCAGACAGGCCTGGATAGCGGAGTCGAACGACTACGAGCGCGAGTTCAGCATCCTGTCCGCGGCCGCATCGCTCAGTTCCTGGTCGGGATTGGGCGTGCGAGACGGTGCAGCACGGGTGGGAGCGACCGCTGCCGCCTGTGCCGAATCCATGTCGATGCGACCCGTGAACTTTGCGCCATCGGCGAGTCCGACGCGCGGCGCGAATATGTTCCCCCGGACACGCGCGGTTTCGCGCACGGTCACGGACTCGATCCCATGCACGTCGCCTTCCACGGAGCCGTCGATGATGACGGTGCGCGCGCGGATATTTCCCTTGACGCCGCCCTCGGTGCCGATCGTCAGGCTCTGGGAGTGCTCGATCGAGCCCTCTACCTGGCCCTGGATCAGCAGGTCCTCGTCTGCGGCCAGCTCGCCCTTGAAGCGCAGCGTCGGCCCGAGCACGGAAGCCGCGCTGCGGGGCGCCTGCGCGGGTGGATGCTCCGGGTGCGGAGCGGCAAACCGCGGATTGGCGGCGGGTGTGTTCATCGATTTCTCCTGATGATCGGGTTGTTCCGGCAACGCGCGTGGCTCAACGGCCGACCACGGTGTTCCTGGCAGGATGGGCTCGCGACGGCTCAGCCCCAGCTCCTGCAGCAGCTTGCGCGCCCTGTCGGGATTCCATTTCGATTCCGCCATTGAACTTCGCCCCTTCGGTGATGGTGACAGAGGGTGCATGAACGTTGCCGCGCACATCCGCGGTGTCCTTGATCTTCACCGACTTCTGCGCGTGCAGATCGCCCACGACCGTGCCCTCCACGACGATGAGCGCGGCGCTGATGTTGGCCTTGACCTTGCCCTTGGAGCCCACGGTGATGCGCTGCGAGTGCTGAATCGTTCCCTCGACGCTGCCCTCGATCAGCAAGTCTTCCTCTGCGGAGAGCTCGCCCTTGAATCTGAGCGTCGGGCCGAGCACAGACATGCGCTCGGAAGCGGTGTCGTACGGATTACCCACTTTCGCCTCCCTGAGTTGTCGACCGGAATCGCACGGGACTATAGGCCAGTCACGAATCGCGCGAGTGAGAGTCACGTCGCACGTGAAGCATTCTTCACGCGAACGTCGCGCGACTCGCGCGGGCGCGGGAGCGCGCAATTGCATCTCGTTAGGGGTTTTGCTGATCGCTTGAGTGGCGGGCGTGAAAAAAAAGCGCGAGCGCTGTCAGCTCAGGCGCTCATTCACCATAACGACAGCGGTCAGAGACACGCGAAGGTTTCTTGTCAGATGTACTTCAGGAACGAATTCGGATGCGCGGCCTTGAAGGTTCGATACCACAGGCACGCCGGATAGAGCAGCACGAGCAGGATGGCTGACACGATGTAGGTCGTGGCGAGATCGCCCACGCCTCGCAGGCCGAAGTACGTCGCCGGCACCTCGAGCACCAGTCGGTGCACGAGGTAGAAGAACATCGCGGTCTGGCCGAACAGCAGGAATGCGCCGTTGGGCCGAACGCCGATGATGGGCTCGATCTTCATCAGGAGCGCCAGGCACAGCCAGAGAATGCCCAGCTCGAGCGCGTAGAAGGTCAGCGAGGGCGGATACTTGCTGACGTGCAGCCACTGCTGCCACGAATCGTCGACACGATTGAGGAACATGTCACCGTAACCCTGCTGCGCGCGCACGACGGCAAACACCACCAGCGCGACCGCGCCCGCGATCGTGAGCAGCGTGATCGGTGACAGGCGTGTCTTTCCTGCATCCCACTGCAGCATGTGCCGGCCGAAGACCCAGCCGAGGACCATCATCGTGAGCCACGGGAACAGGGAGTATTTGTTGACCACGCCGCCCGGCGCGCCTACATCCGTGAAGAGCGACGTGAGCGGCGGGGCCGTACCCGTGGCCATGAAGAACGAGGTGAGCGGCGGGGCTGACCCGGGCGGATGCCAGGTGAGGCCGGTGAAGAATTCTCCGAACGCGATCCAGCCGAAGGCCAGCGCGAGCAGCGCCCAGGTGGGGAGGCGGCGCAGGAACGCCATGCAGATCATGGACAACCCGATCGCGAGCAGCACGCCCAGGTTCAGGTAGCCCGAGCCGAGCGAAATGATCGTGAGATCGAACAAGGCGATGATGGCGCCGCGCTTGAGGATGTTCTTGTCGATGTCCCATGGCTTCGCGCCCTTCGCCACGCGCCGCTCGATGCTGAGCGCGAGCGCGGTGCCCGCGAGAAAGACGAAAGTCGGCGCGCACAGGTGTGTGATCCAGCGAGTGAAGAATTCACCCGCGGGCAGTGCCATGGTCATCGCGTCCGCGTAGTACGCGGAGTCGTGCGAGACGTGGCTGCCATCGAATGCCATCGAGGCGTGGTCGATGGTCATCAGGATCATTACCAGGCCGCGCATCCAGTCGATCGCGGCGATTCGGGTCGTCTGCCGCGCGACGCCCGCCGCCTTGTCGGAGGTCGCGGCTCTTGTAATGGCCACTTCGAATTGCATCGCTGTTCACCCCCGCGATGTCAGTACACCGTGAGACCCGCATCCTTGAATATCGCGCAGGCCCACTCCACGGCTTCAACGCCCGGCGGCTCGGTGTCGTGGAGCGCATAGCGCATGCCCAGGCGTTCCCACTTGAACCGTCCCATCTGGTGAAAGGGCAATACATCCACGCGCTCGACATTGCCCAGGTCGGCCGCGAAGCGCGCAATTCCCGCAATGTCCGCGGGATCGTCGGTCAGCCCCGGCACCAGCACGAACCGCACCCAGATGGGCCGGCGGCGGTCCGCGAGGCGGCGCGCGAACTGCAGAGTCGGCTCGATATCCCGGCCCGTCAGACTCTTGTGCCGGGCGGGGTTCCATTGCTTGATGCCGAGCATCACGAGATCGATGGTCTCGAGCTCGGCATCGCTCAGCTTCTCGCCCAGGAAGCCATTGGTTTCGATCGTGTTGTGGATGCCCATCTTCTTTGAGGCGGCCAACAGCTTCGTCACGAAGCGATCCTGCATGAGCGGCTCACCGCCACTGATCGTGAGACCGCCCGACATCACCTTGAGGCCGCGGCGATACTTCCCCAGCTGCTCCGTCGCCTGGTTGAGACTCACGGGAATTCCATTGCGCATCGTCCAGGTGTCCGGGTTGTGACAGTACTGGCAGCGCCACATGCAACCTGTCGTCCATGCAACCACCCGAACGCCTGGTCCGTCGACCGCGGAGCCCGTCGTGAATGAATGCAGAAAGCCCATGTCGCCGTTGGCGAGCGCCGTGCGCACGTCGGTCTCCGGCACGTCCTTGCCGAGATCGACGCGCATCTCGAACGGGCTCTTCGCCGCGAGCGAGACGGTCTGCGCGCTTTCGCCTGCCGACATGATTACGCTCCGTGAAAGGTGCGATTGATGACGTCCATTTGCTGCTCGCGGGTCAGGCGCACGAAGTTCACCGCATAGCCCGACACGCGAATCGTCAGGCTTGGATACTTTTCCGGATGCTCCACGGCATCGAGCAGCGTCTCGCGATTGAGCACGTTGACGTTCATGTGAAAGCCGGTCGAGCCGAAGAAGGCATCGAGCATTGCGGTCAGGTTAGTGACCCGTTCTTCGGCGGCTCTCCCGAGTCCGCTCGGCACCACGGTCGTGGTGAGTGAGATCCCGTCCTGGGCATCGCGATAAGGGATCTTTGCCACCGACGCCGCCGATGCATGTACGCCATGACTGTCGCGTCCATGCATGGGATTGGCGCCCGGCGCAAACGGCTCACCCTTGCGGCGGCCATCGGGCGTGTTGCCGGTCGCCTTCCCGTAGACCACATTGGACGTGATCGTCAGCACCGATTGCGTGTGCAAAGCATTCCGATACGTCGGGTACTTCCTGAGCTTGCTCATGAAGGTGCTGACCGCCCAGACGGCGAGCTGATCGACGCGGTTGTCGTTGTTGCCGAAGAGCGGGAACGTGCCTTCCGTCTTGTAGTCGTTGATCAATCCGGTCCCGTCACGGACCACGCTCACCTTCGCGTACTTGATGGCCGAAAGGCTGTCAGCGATCACGGAGAGCCCCGCCATGCCGAACGCCATCGTCCTGAGCGGCGCGTAGTCGTGCAGCGCCATTTCGACGCGCTCGTACGCGTACTTGTCGTGCATGTAGTGAATGACGTTCATGGCGTTGACGTATACGCCCGCGATCCAGTCCATCATGTTCTCGAACTTGGTCAGGACGTCGTCGAAGTCGAGCACGTCGCCTTTCACCGGCTCGAAACGAGGTGACACCTGCTCGCCACTGATCTCGTCGCGGCCGCCGTTGATGGCGTAGAGCAGGGTCTTGGCGAGGTTGGCGCGCGCGCCGAAGAACTGCATCTGCTTGCCGAGCAGCATTGGCGAGACGCAGCAGGCGATCGCCCCATCGTCTCCCCAGGTGCGGCGCATGATTTCGTCGCTTTCGAACTGCAGCGAGCTGGTATCGATCGCCACCTTGGCGGAAAAGCGCCGGAAACCTTCCGGCATGTTGGGCGAATACCAGATCGTCAGGTTCGGTTCGGGCGCGGGACCGAGGTTATAGAGTGTTTGCAGGAGCCGGAAGCTGGTCCTGGTCACGAGCGAACGGCCGTCGTCGCCCATGCCGCCGATGGATTCGGTCACCCAGGTGGGATCGCCGGCGAACAGCTCGTCGTATTCGGGCGTGCGCAGGAAACGCACGATGCGCAGCTTGATCACGAAGTCATCGATGATTTCCTGCGCCTGCTCCTCGGTGAGCGTGCCCGCAGCGAGATCGCGCTCGAAGTACACATCGAGGAAGGTCGAGACGCGTCCCAGCGACATCGCCGCGCCATTCTGTTCCTTGACGCCCGCGAGATAACCGAAGTAGAGCCACTGCACGGCTTCCTTCGCATTGCGCGCCGGCCCGGAGATGTCGAAGCCGTAGCTCTTGGCCATCTCCTGCAGTTCCTTGAGCGCGCGGACCTGCTCGGAGAGCTCCTCGCGATCGCGGATGATGTCGTCGGTCGACATACGTGCATCGAGCGCGGCCTTTTCCTGTTGCTTGCGTTCGATGAGCCGCGTGACGCCGTAGAGCGCGACGCGGCGGTAGTCGCCGATGATGCGGCCGCGGCCGTAGGCGTCGGGTAGTCCCGTGAGCACATGCGAGCTGCGGCAGCGGCGGATGTCTGCGGTATACGCATCGAATACGGCGTCGTTATGGGTCTTGCGGTACTTGGTGAAGGCTTCGACCACCTTGGGATCGGGCTCGTAACCGTAGGTCTTGAGCGCGCTCGCGACCATGCGGAAGCCGCCGTTAGGCATGATCGCGCGCTTCAGGGGCGCTTCAGTCTGCAGCCCCACGATGACTTCGTTCTCGTTGTCGATGTAG
>DATIEU010000014.1:0-4214 GCA_035455565.1 Steroidobacteraceae bacterium
CGCTGGACGGCATCCTCGTCGCGCACGCGGAGTTCGCGGCCGAGTTGCAAGCTCAGGACTGCCAGTAACACCACGCAGCCGATCGTCAGCAGCAGCCCGAGGGCGCGCCAGTCCGGCTGCGCAAACCCGAGCCACTCGAGCAGGCGCTCCTGCGAGGCCTTGTTGAAATCCACTACGCGCTCGCGCCACAACGTGTTCACGGCATCCCACGCGAAACGCAAATCGCGAAGCACAGCGAACTCGTGCAACAGGCGGTCCGGAACCGGCTCATCCGCCCCCAGCGCGCGCGCCAGCCCGCCCTCGACCCGTTCGGGAGCGACCGCCGCCGTGGGATCGACGCGCACCCACCCCCGACCTTCCAGCCACACCTCGCTCCAGGCATGAGCGTCGGACTGGCGCACGATGTAGTAGTCCGCCAGGCGGTTGTACTCGCCGCCGAGATATCCCGTGACCACGCGCGCCGGAATGCCCGCCGCCCGCATCAGGTTGGTGAAGGCCGAAGCGAAATGTCCGCAGAAGCCACTGCGAGTGTTGAAGAGGAAATCGTCCACCGAGTCGACTTCGAGCTTGGGCGGCGTGAGGGTGTACACGAAATTCTGATCCCGGAACATCGCGAGCACGGCGCGCACGTAAGCCGTCTCGTCAACAGCTGCCGCGCGCATCTGCGCTGCGAGCGCACGCGAGCGCTCATTGACGTTGGCGGACAGACGCGTGTCGCGACGACGCGTGGTGAGCGGCAGTTCCCCGCCGACCACGTACTGTGGCCACGAGCGCAGCTGCACCGTCATCGGTTCATCGATGGGTTCGCGCGACAGCAACTGATAGTCGCCCGTCTGCAGGTAACGGCGCGGCCACGACTCCGCCAGGTCGAGCGCGAACACCCAGCGACGGCCGGTGGGCTCGAGCATCAAGTCGTACTCGTGCGGCCTGCCACGCCACTCGACCGGCTGGCGCAGCGTCGCTATCGGTGCTTCGCTGCTCCACGCGTACCCGTCGAAATCGTGCAGCACCGGTCCGCGCCAGTAGCGCTGTGGCGGCGGCGGTGGCGTGCCGGCGAAGCGCACGCGAAATGCAGGATCGCTCAACACGCTGAGCTCCGAGATGTCGCCCGGGCTCATGCGCTCGCTCAGCCCGGTGACGGCCCGCTCGGCGCCGGGTATCGCCCAGAAGGGGCCGGGAATGCGCGGAAAGAGCAGGAACAGCACCACCATGCTGGGCGCCGCGAGCAACATGACGCGGGAGCCGAGCTGCAGCGCCGCGCGCGGGGCCAGCGATGCCGGCTCGCCCGCTTTCAACAGGGCGGTGGTGATGAACCAGGTCACCAGCGCGGCGAGCGGCACACGCCACAGGTGCTGGCCGTAGAGAAAAGAGGAGAGCACCAGGAAGTATGCCGTGAGCAGCAGCAACCGGTGGTCGCGCGCGTTGCGCGTCTCCAGGAACTTGAGTCCCGCCATGAGCGTGAGCAGGGCGGTGCCGGCATCGACGCCGTTGAACGTGCGGAAGCTCGCGGCCACCGCCAGCACGACCGCAATGACCGCGAGCATGCGCACGGTGCGTGAGGGCTGGGCCAGGCGGCGCGTGGCGATGAGCACGCGCCAGAGCGCGAGCAGGGCGAAAGTGGCCAATACCCACAACGGCAGTTGCTGCGCATGCAAGGCCACCGCGGCGGCCACGGCCGTCAGCGTCCAGGGAAGTGGCGCGAGCCAGGGGGATGGACCGGCCCGTAAGCGAAGCGGATTCATGCCCGATCGAATAGTGCCAGGGCCGTCAGGCAGCGACGCCGTTGTTGCATGCCCGTGGCGGGTGCGATCGCGTTACCCGGAAGCTGCACACCGAACGCGCGCGCCCGCTGCTCGGCATCGAGGATCCAGCGGGTGATTTGCGACAGCCGCCGCTCGAGATCGCGATCCGTGACCTGGTCCAGTTCGAACAGCACCGGCGTGCCGCTCGCCCCGGCGTGATCCTTGACCAGCAGTGGGCTGCCTCGGGCCAGCGCTTTCCAGGCGATGTGGCGCGGCGAATCGCCGGGGTGGTAGCTGCGGAAACCGCGGAAGTCCTCATCGCCGCGCTGCTTGAGATCGAGTCCCGCATGATCGGGACCATGTGTTGCCGGAGGCGCCTGGTCGCCGGCGGGGCGCGGATACACGACTGCCTCGAGCGGCAGGTGCAGCCAGCTCCAGGCGCGGAAGAGTCCGAACGGGAAACGCGTGCTGACCGCAACACGCGAGGGCCGCACGACGCCCCGCCGTCGCGTGGGCAGCTGTAACGTCACCAGGCCGCGCCCGCGAGCGTCGAGCGATTCGACGCTGCCTGCCGCGCCGTCACAGGCGAAGTGCAGAGCCAGCCGCGGCACGGCCGTGGGGTTCTCACACCCGATCGTGAGCGCGAGCGGCTGGCCCGCGAAGGTCTCGCCGGCCTGCACGCCCGAAATCACCAGGCCGTTGAGGTTGCGATGGCAGAGGTGCATGGCGGCGAGCCCGATGCCCACCAGCAGGAATGTGAGTGCCAGGCCCAGGCTGTTGTTGTAGTTCATTGCCGCCAGCAGCATCACCAGCACGAAGAACGCGAACAGGACGCCGAAGGCGGTCGGCAATATGTAGACGCGGCGCTTTTCGAGCGTGAGCGGCACGCTGTCCATGCCTTGCCGGCGACGCGCCCAGTTGCGCACGCGGGCGTCGATCGCGGCACGGAGGCGGGCGACGAGCATCAGGGAATCGGCACGCTCTCGATGATGCGTCGGCCCGTGGCGAGACTTGAAGCCGGGCTCGCTTCGCCGGCGAGCCGCAGGCGATGACCGACGAGTGCAGGCAGCACGGCCTGCACGTCCTCCGGCAGCACACTCGAGCGGCCCTCGATGAGGGCCCAGCTTTGGCCGGCATGCAGCAGGCCGATCGCCGCGCGCGGCGACAAGCCGCAGACGAAGCCACCGCTCGCACGCGTGAAGGCCACGAGCGCCTGCACGTAGTCGAGGAGCGCCGGTGCCGCGTGAACTTGTGAGACGGCCTGCTGCAATTTCGCGAGGTCGGCCGGTTGCAGGACCGCGCCGAGGGTCGCGAGCAGGTCACGCCGGTCCTGCCCCATGAGTAGCTGCCGTTCGTGCGCGGCGTCCGGGTACCCCAGCTCGATGCGCATCAGGAACCGGTCGAGTTGCGACTCGGGCAGCGGGAACGTGCCCACCTGGTCGATGGGATTCTGCGTCGCGACCACGAAGAAAGGTTCGGGCAGCGCGTGGCTGCGGCCATCGACCGTGACCTGCTGTTCCTCCATCGCCTCGAGCAGCGCGCTCTGCGCTTTGGGCGTCGCGCGGTTGACTTCGTCGGCCAGCACCAGCTGCGCGAAGATCGGGCCATGCTGGAATTCGAAGCGGTTGGCGGCGCGATCGAAGATCGACACGCCGATGATGTCGGCCGGCAACAGGTCGCTGGTGAACTGCACGCGCTGATAAGAGAGCCCGAGCGTCTGCGCGAGCGCGTGCGCGAGCGTCGTCTTGCCGACGCCCGGGATGTCCTCGATGAGCAGGTGCCCGCGCGCCAGCAGGCACGCGAGACACAAGCGGATCTCGGCTTCCTTCCCCAGGATCACGCGATTGAGCTGGGCGAGCACGTCACCGAGGCGCACGCGCAGGCTCGAAGCCGGTTCTTCGTTCAGCGGTGACACCTTCACCATTCGGCCAACCTGCCCCGGAGCCCGGGCTCCTACTTCAGTTTCTCGAGCCGCGCGAGCTGCGCGCCCACCTGCTCGAGCTCACGCTTTAGAACCACCACGCGTTCGCGCATCCGCTCGGCGACCTCCGCCGGCGCGTTGCGCAGGAACTCCTCGTTCCCGAGGCGTGCTTCGGCGCTCGCCAGGTCCTTCTGCGCCTTCTCGCGCAGCTTCGCGAGCCGCGCCCGCTCGGCGCCGAGGTCCTCTTTGAGCCCGCGAAGGGGCACGTATATCGCGAGCTTGTCGAGCGTTGCTGTGGCTGAAGTCTCAACGTCGCACTGTGCGTCGAACGGCACCAGCGCTGCGTTGGCCAGCCGGTCGAAATGGGAGCCATTGGCCGCAATGCTGGCGAGCTGCGCGGGCGTCGCATTCTGAACGTACACGCTGGCAAGTCGCTTCGAGGGAGCGATGTCATTCTCGCCGCGGATATTGCGCAGCCGGACGATGAGCCCGCGGATCAGCTCGATCTCCTGCTCGCTCGCCGCATCCACGGAGAAATCCGTGGCGCGTGG
>DATIEU010000015.1:0-11610 GCA_035455565.1 Steroidobacteraceae bacterium
AGCAATCCCTGTGTCGGGTGCGACAGGTGCGATTCCCCGGCACTCAGCACGCTCACGTGCGCCGCCACATGGCGCGCGACGTGTCCCGGGACGCCCGATTCGGCTTCCCGCATCACCAGCACGTCGATCTGCATGGCCTGAAGCGTGAATACGGTGTCGAGGATCGTCTCACCCTTGGAGCGCGAAGAGAGGTGCACCTCGAGGTTCACGACGTCCGCACCCAGCCGCTGTGCGGCCAGCTCGAACGAGCCTCGCGTGCGCGTGCTCGGCTCGCCGAAGAGATTGGCAACCGTCACACCCGACAGGGTCGAGGACCGCGCCGGCGGCGCTCCGAGCGGCCGGATGAAGTGCTGTGCCCGGGTGAGGAGACGCTCGATCAGCGAGCGCGGCAGTCCCTCGAGCGTGATCAGGTGGCGCAGCCGCCCCTCGGCATCGAATTGCTGCACCGGCTCGGCGGAGTCGACGGGCGTCATGTGGTGCTCGTCGGTGGCGCTCGCTCGCCCGGCGCCTGGGCAAACCAGCGCTCGAGGATCACGCAGGCCGCCGCCGCGTCGACATCGGCGCGCTGTACCCGTCGTTTGCGCCGGCCGCTGGCACGGGCGTCCTTGAGCGCCTCCGCTGCCTCGAGCGAAGAGAAACGCTCGTCGATCAGGTCCACGGGCAGTCCCTGGAAGCGCCGCAATCCACGTGCGAAGCGCTGCGCGTCGCGCGCCAGCTCGCCGGCGGAGTCATCGACGTTGAGCGGTACGCCCACGACCAGCACCGCGGGCTGCCATTCGGCGACGATGGCTTCGATCTTCTTCCAGTCGACACCGGCACTGCCCACCTCGAGCGTCGTGACCGGCCGGGCACGTCGCGTGACGGAATCACCGGCCGCAACGCCGATCCGCTTATGGCCGTAGTCGAAGGCCAGGGCTGTCCATTGTCGGGTGACCGGGTCAGGCATGTCCGGCGACGGTGGAGATGCGGGTGAGCTCGATGCCGAGGAGCCGCCCCGCGGCTTGCCAGCGCTCTTCGTAGGGCAGGTCGAAGATCACATGCTCGTCGGCCGGAGCGCTGAGCCAGGCGTTGGCGAGCATTTCCTGTTCCAGCTGGCCGGCATCCCAGCCGGCGTAGCCGAGGGCGATGAAGGCATCGGGCGGCCCCTCGCCGCGCGCCATCGCGGCCAGAATGTCGCGCGAGGTCGTCACCTGGATCTGGTCCGACACCTTGAGCGTCGAGTCCCATTGGCCGCCCTGCCGATGCACGACGAAGCCACGATCGGTTTGCACCGGTCCGCCGCGCAACACCGGCTGCTCACCGATGCGCGCATCCGCCGCATCGAGCGAGAGCTGCTCGAACACGTCGCTCAGCTTCATCGGCAACGGACGATTCAGCACCAGCCCGAGCGCGCCCTTGGGGCTGTGCTCGCAGATGAGCGTCACCGTCTGCGAGAAATTGGGATCCGTCATGGCGGGCATGGCGATGAGGAGCTGATTGGTCAGGAACTCGGTCGCCATGGCGCAAGTATCGGGCGTGCGGGGATGGGGCTCAAGCCGTCGAGCGGCCGTCGTCAGGGTGTTGCGGTGGTCCGGACGGTCGACTGCACCAGTTCCCCGGCGATGAATTGCCACTCGTAGGCAAAGCGCAACGAATCGTGCCGCTCGTGCAGCTCGCGCGGGAACGGATCGAAGGGGCTCGAGAGCTTGAGGATGGCGAGCGCCGCCTGGTCGAGCTCGGCGTGTCCACTGCTGCGCCGAACCACGATGTCTTCCATCACCCCGTTGGCCGCCACGGCCACCTCGAGCACGGGACTTCCGGAAAGGCCCTTGCGGCGGGCTTCCAGCGGAAAGTTGAGTGTGCCGACGCGCTCGACCTTGCGCTTCCAGGCGTCGAGGTAGACAGCTACGTCCGATTCGCGCGTATTGGGCGTCACCACGAGCTCGCGCTCGCTCTTGCCCTTGAGGACCAGCTGGTCACTGTCGTCGGTCGAGGGGACCGGTGACACCGGACCCGCGCGCATCAGGAGCGCCGTCTGCTGCGGACCGGTGTTCTCCTCGGTAGCGTCCGCGAAATGCACCGCGAGCGGTGCCCGTCCGCTCGAGGCCAGGACTTCCGGGCTCGCCCGCTCGAGTCCGGCCTGTTGGCTCGCAAGCGCTTCGCCTTGCGGAATGCCGAAGTTGTCGATCGGGAAGAGTGAGGATTGCGGACTCTCGGCGCGACGCGACTCGGTGGTGTTGCCGGCGCCCTGCTGGGTGCGCTGCGAAAGGTAATCGGCGTCGGGGTTCGTAGGGGATTCGGGTAGCCCATTGCTCACGAGCAGCACTTCGAGAGTGGGCAATGAGTCGGCGTTCGAGAGCGAGCGCACGCCGAACGACACGCCGAGGATCACGATGCCGTGAAAGAGTCCTGCGAGAAAGAGCGTCGTCATCAGCCGGTCCTTGACCGGTGCGATGCCCTCTTTGGTCTGAACGAGATCCATGTCCTTCAGGATATGCCGGTCAGCGTGAGCGGCGTGTTGCCAGCCGGCGCTCGACTGCATCCATCAGCTGCGCGCCGATGTCGAGTTTGAACTGCTTGTCGAGCTCGCGGATGCCGGTGGGGCTGGTTACGTTGATCTCGGTGACGTAATCACCGATCACGTCGAGGCCGACGAACATCATGCCGCGCTCGCGCATCGCTGGGCCGATGCGGCTCGCGAGCCAGCGATCGCGCTCGCTCAGCGGGCGGCCCTCGCCGCGCGCCCCGGCCGCGAGGTTGCCGCGATTGTCGGTCTCGGAAGGGATACGCGCCAGCGCGTACGGTACCGGCTCACCATCGATCAGGAGAACACGGGCGTCGCCGCGCGTAGCGATCTCGGGCAGATAGCGTTGCGCGATCGCGTAGCGCTGGCCGTAGTCCGTCAAAGTTTCGAACACCACGTTGGTGTTCTTGTCGCCGCGCTCGATGACGAAGATCGAGCGCCCGCCCATTCCGTAAAGCGGCTTCACGACGACTTTGCCGTGCTCCGCCAGGAAGGCTCCCATGTCGGACATGCTGCGGCTGATGAGGGTGGGCGCACAGCACTCCGGAAACCAGGCGGTGAAGACCTTCTCGTTCATGTCGCGCAGGCCCTGGGGGCCGTTGACCACCAGGGCGCCGGACACTTCCGCGCGCTCCAATATATATGTGCTGTAGATGTACTCGGTGTCGAACGGCGGGTCCTTGCGCATCAGGATGACATCGAGTGCACCGAGTCGCTCGAGTCGCGGTTCGCCACGGCTGTACCAGTCCTTGAGATCGTTGCGCACCTCGAGCGGCGCCGCCCGGCCCCAGGCTTCGCCATCCCGCAGCCAGACATCGCCGAGCTCGAGATAGAGCACCTCCCAGCCGCGCGCCTGTGCAGCGAGCAGCATGGCCAATGTGCTGTCCTTGGCGGGCTTGATGTGACCGATCGGGTCCATCACCACCGCGAGACGCACGCGATCCGGCATTTGAGCAGTTCTCCCCGGGCACACGCGCCCGGCGACGCGGATACTACCCCGGCTGCGGCACTGCCACACTTCCCGACGAGTTTTCGGGCCAGTTCACGCCTCCGTCGCATGTGTCGGCGGGGTGCGATCAGTTGTGAAGCGCGTCACGCTGCGCACAGCCCGCGAAATTGTGAACTGTGCGCATTAGCGGAGGCGAAACTGATATGTTAAAAGGCGTGCTCGTTGCGTCCGCGCGCAGGGAGAAAGTGCTCGTGGCTGATGGCAAATCGAAGCTGACCGGACTCAAAGTGCTGGTCATAGACGACAGCAAGACCATCCGTCGCACGGCCGAGACCCTTCTCAGCAAGGAAGGGTGCGAAGTGTTTACGGCGATCGACGGCTTCGATGCGCTGTCGAAGATCGCCGATCATCAGCCCGACATCGTCTTCGTCGACATCATGATGCCGCGGCTCGATGGTTATCAGACCTGCTCGCTCATCAAGCACAACAAGGTTTTCAAGTCGATTCCCGTGATCATGCTCTCGAGCAAGGACGGGCTGTTCGACCGCGCGCGCGGCCGGATCGTGGGCTCGGAGCACTACCTGACCAAGCCCTTCACCAAGGACGAGCTCCTGAACGCGATAGAGACTCACGTCGGCAAGTGACCAGGGGAACCGGAGACCAACCGATGGCGCTGATCTTGATCGTGGATGACTCGCCCACCGAGGTTCACGTGATGCAGAAGGCCCTCGAACGTCATGGCTTCCAGACGGCGGCGGCTGAGAACGGCGCCGAGGGCATCCGCAAGGCGAAGGAGATGCACCCCGATCTCATCTTCATGGATGTCGTGATGCCGGGCGTCAACGGGTTCCAGGCCACGCGCACGCTCGCCAACGATCCGGCGACGCGCGCCATCCCGATCATCATGGTGACCACCAAAGGCCAGGAGACGGACCGCATCTGGGGTCTGCGCCAGGGCGCGGTCGATTACCTGGTGAAGCCCGTGACGCCGCAGCGGCTGGTGGAGAAGGCGCAGGCAGTCCTTGCCGCCTGATATGGAGTCACCGGCACTGCGCTCCTTACGCGATCGACCGTTTGAGCTGTTGCTGGAGCTCGAGCGACGCAGCCGCGCCGGCGCCGCCGAACAGGGGCGCGACACGGGCCCGGACCGCGAATGGGTGGGAGTCGCCTTCCGCATGTCGGGCGAAGTGTTCCTGGTGGCGCGCGAGGAGACCCGCGAGGTCCTGGGTCTGCCGAATGCGGTCACGCGCATCCCGGGTGCGCGCGCCTGGGTCAAAGGGCTCGCGAACGTGCGCGGGCAGTTGCTGCCGATTCTCGACCTGCGCCAGTACCTGGGGAGCGGGGCGGCACAGGCGGGCCGCAATGCACGCGTGCTGGTGGTGAACCACCGCGAAGTGCCGGCGGGCTTGCTCGTGGACGAGGTGCTCGGTTTCCGGCGTTTCGCGGACCGGGAGTTTTCTGCTGAAGTGCCGCCAACGGTGGTGCGGGTTGATCGTTATCTCGCCGGAGCTTTCCGACGAGGCGGGGAAGTCTGGCCGGTGCTGAGCCTGCGCAACCTGGTCGAGAGTCCGAGTTTCTTGCAAGCCGCGTCGTAGAGACGACGCGGGGGCGGGGGTCCGAGCGAATCGGGGATGACAGTCATGGCCAATACTCCTATCCCTAAGCTTCAGGGCCTGCGCGTGCTGCCCGTGCTCATGGTCGGCGCGCTGCTCTGCCTGCTGCTAGCGGCAGCGGGCGTTTTCTACGGCGACCGGTTCGCCGGCACCATCAGCGGCTCACCCGCGGCCACCCGGCTCGCGGCCCTCTCGCAGGGGCTGCCGCTCAAGGCGCAGCTCGCGCTCAAGGGCGACGCCGCCGCGTTCAATGCGCTCGAGAAAGGCCGCAAGGACCTGGAATCGGCACTCGCCGGCATCGCGACGAGCGATGCCAACATCGCCGCCGACCCGCGCTGGAAGCAGCTCGGCGACTCCACCGACGTGGTCCTCGACAGCCGCGAGGCCACGCTCACGGTCGCGAAGTCCGCTGCGGAGGGTCGCGAGCTCGTGCCGAAGCTCCTGGTGGAGTTCGGCAATCTCTCGGGAGCGCTCGGCAAGAGTCTCGAAGGTTTCGCCCGGCACCTCGAACGCTTCGAGATGAATGGCCAGCGCGTGCAACAGGATCTCGAAGCACTTGCGGGCGGCGTGGGCGATGCGCCTGCGACCGCGCAACGGGTGGCGGACAACACCGATTATCTGGGCCAGGTACTCAAGGGTCTTGCCGGTGAGGACAGCGGGCTCGGCGTGCCGCAGCTGACGGGCGCGGACGCCGAGCAACGCCTCAAGGCCGTGCAGGAGCTCTACGGTCACCTCAATGAGCGCGTGCGCGAGGCCGTGTCGGCCACGCAGACCCTGGTCGCCGCGCAGGGCGCGGCGCGCGACATGTCGAAGACCGCGGATGTGCTCGCCGGGCTGAGCGGTGACCTGCGGCCGGTGGTGAGCGGCACGGCTCCCGACATGATGACGCGGACGCTCCCGCTGGCGCTGATCGGGCTCGCGGTGCTCCTGCTGATCGCCACCGCGATCATCTACGTTGCCTCGGCCAACATCCGCCGCGCGGCCGAAACACACGCCTCGCAGAACGAGCGCAACCAGGAAGCGATCCTGAGACTCCTCGACGAGCTGAGCAGCCTCGCGGACGGCGATCTCACCGTGCAGGCCACGGTGACCGAGGACATCACGGGCGCGATCGCGGACTCGATCAACTACGCCATCGAGGCCCTGCGCGAGCTGGTCACGACCATCAACGACTCCGCGATCCAGCTCGACGGCACCGCGAAGCAGACCCAGGCGCTGTCTGCGCATCTCGCCAAGGCGAGCGGCGCGCAATCCAAGCAGATCGCCTCTGCCACCGAGTCGATCGGCGCCATGGCCGCCTCCACCGAGGAGGTCTCCGGCAATGCCGAGCGCGCCTCCGACGTCGCCCGCCATTCGGTCGACGTGGCGCATAAGGGCGGCGATGCCGTGCGCCGCACGATCGACGGCATGAACGCGATCCGCGAGACCATCCAGGAGACCTCGAAACGCATCAAGCGCCTGGGCGAGAGCTCGCAGGAGATCGGCAACATCGTCGAGCTTATCAACGACATCGCCGAGCAGACCAACATCCTGGCGCTCAACGCCTCGATCCAGGCGTCCATGGCCGGTGAGGCCGGGCGCGGCTTCGCAGTGGTGGCGGACGAGGTGCAGCGCCTCGCCGAGCGCGCAGCCAATGCCACCAAGCAGATCGAAGTGCTGGTGCGCACGATCCAGACCGATACCAACGAGGCGGTCGTGTCGATGGAGCGCAGCACCACCGACGTGGTGGGTGGCGCGCTCCTCGCCGAGAACGCCGGCGCGGCGCTCGAAGAGATCGAGCAGGTGTCGAACCAGATCGCGAGCCTGGTGCAGAACATCTCGGCGAGCTCGCGCAGCCAGGTCTCGACGGCGGGCAATATCTCCCGCAACATGCAGGTGTTGCGCGAGATCAGCTCCCAGACAGCCGACAGCACCAGCGCCACCTCCCAGGCCATCGGGAAACTGGCCGAGTTGTCCGCGCAGCTGCGCAAATCCGTGGCCGGCTTCCGACTTCCCAACTACACACCGCCCGTGACGATGACCCAGGCAGCGGCGCCCAAGCCGGCCGCACCCGCCGCGGCCGCTACAACGCCGCCCCGGCCGCCGGTCGATGCCGCCAACTCGGGCAAGATGCGCAAAGTGAGTGCGAGCGCCTGAGGCCGTCGCACCTTGCACGCCTTGAACGCCACCGCCAGGACCAGTAACGAGATGACCGAAGTCTCATCGCAAACGTTGCACGTCGTCAGCAAGGAACTCGGCACGACGCTCAACGAAGCCCGGGTTGCGCTCGAGAACTTCGCCGAGCATCCCGAGACCACCAAGCTCCTCGAGCAGTGCGCGCAGCAGCTGCATCAGGCGCACGGCGTGCTGCGCATGGTCGAGGTGTACGGCGCCGCGCTGCTCGCCGAAGAGATGGAGCAGGTCACCCGCTATCTCGTCGGCGCCACCAGCGCCGACAAGAACCAGGCGGAAGGGCTCGATGCCCTGATGCGCGCGATGGTGCAGCTGCCCGCATACCTGGAACGGGTGCTGAGCGGCGGACGCGACCTGGCCCTCGTGCTGCTGCCGCTTCTCAACGATCTGCGCGCGGTGCGCGGCAGCTCCCTGCTTTCGGAGGGGACGCTCCTCCTGCTCAATCTCAAGTCGGATCAGCAGGCGACGCCCAGCGCGCCGCGCGCCGGCGAGGCGCCGCTCACCGTGGTGCAATGGGCGCGCCGCCTGCGTGCGCGTTTCCAGGTGGGCCTGCTCGGATGGATTCGCGGCGAGCGCGTCACCCAGAACCTCGAGATCCTGGGCCGTGTCGCCGAGAAGCTCGAACAGGTCGCCACCACCCAGGCGGTGTTCCAGTTGTGGTGGGCCGTAGGCGCGGTCCTCGAGGCGTTGCGTGAGGAGGGGTTGAACGAGGGCGCGACCATCAAGCGCCTCATGGGTCTCGCCGACCGCGAGATCAAGCGGCTCTACGTCCAGGGCGAAGCGCGTTACGGCGAAACCCCGCCGCTCGACCTGCTCAACAACCTTCTTTATTACGTCGCGCGCGCGAACAGCCGGGGCGCTCGCGTCATGGCCGTGCGTGCCTCCTTCAAGCTGGGCGAGCTGCTGCCGGTCGACGATTCGGTCGAGCAGGAGCGTGAGAGCCTGTCGGCACCGAGCGTCAAGCTGATGCGTACCGTCGGTGCCGCCATCAAGGAGGATCTCTCGAAGGTGAAGGACGTGCTCGACATCTTCGTGCGCAAGGGCGGCACGCAGGTCGATGAGCTCGCGCCGCAGCTCGACCTGCTACGCAAGATCAGCGACACGCTCGGCGTGCTCGGCCTCGGCGGTTTGCGCACGCGTGTGCAGAACGAGATCCAGCAGTTGCAGGGCATGCTGAGCCAGGGCACGCCGACCAACGATTCCTCACTCGTGCAGATGGCCGCCACCCTGATCAGCGTCGAGGACAGTCTCGACGATCAGCTGGTGCGCCTGATCCTGCCCACCGCGCCGGCGCAAGCCGCTGCGCAACCCGAGAGCGACGGCGAGGGCGGGCCGGACACCGACTACCAGCAGGTGACCGGCGCGGTGATGCGCGAGTGCATCGTCAACCTTGCGCGCATCAAGGACGCCATCACGCTCTCGGTGCAGAAACCCACGGAAGCGCAGGGGCTCGACCAGATCCCGCAGTTGTTGCGTGGCATTACGGCGGGCCTGCTGATGCTCGGCAAGGCGCGCGCCGTGGAGATCGTCGAGAACATCGCGCAGCTCATGCAGGACATGCTGCAGCCGGGCGTGCGCCCGCCACCCGACCGTATGGATCGCTTCGCCGATGCGATCGTGAGCATCGAGTACTACATGGAGACGGTGCAGAGCGGGCGCAGCGACCCCTGGTACATGCTCGACAACGCCGAAATGTGCCTCAAGGCTTTGCAGCAGATGCACACGACGGTGGTGCCCGCGGGCCTGCCACCGGATTCCGGAGTTCACACGCGCACCATCGCGGTCGACACGGCACACCCGGCCGCGGCAGCGAAACCACGCGTAGACACCACGGCCACCGATCCCGCTGCCGAGAGGCAGGCGGCTTCGCACCCGGTGCTCGCCACGTCCGAGACGCGCAAGCTCGATCCCGAATTCCTCGCGCTCTTCATCGAGGAGGCGCGCGAGGAGGTTGCATCCATCAATCGCCAGTTCCAGCTGTGGGACCAGAACCCTGCTGACAGTGAAGCGCTGGTCAGCGTGCGTCGCTCGTTCCACACGCTGAAGGGCAGCGGCCGAATGGTCGGCGCGATGCTGCTTGGCGCGTTCTCCTGGTCGGTCGAAAACCTGCTCAATCGCATCATCGCCAAGACGCTGATTCGCACGCCGGGGATGATGACCGTGTTGCGCGAGGCCGTGCGTGCGTTGCCACAACTCGTCGAGCAACTCGAGAACGGCCGCGCCTCCGATTTCGATATCGCGAACATCATGGCGCGCGCGCAGGCGTTCGCCGAGGGTCGCGAGGCGGACCAGGTCGCGACCGGGACGATGGCGCCGGAGGATCTCGCCCATGGCGTCGAGACGTTCTCCGATTCCGCGCCGCGCCAGGCAACGAATGCCTCACCGAGGGAGGGCCCGCGCCCTACTACGCCGGCCCCGCCGGCGATGGACCCCGTACTGCACGACATCTACAGCCGCGAATCCGCGGGTCATCTCGCGACCCTTCGTGACTACATCCGCAAGAACACGGCGGTGCCCGCGCCGTGGAAGGTTCCGGAAGCCGTCTACCGCGCCTGCCACACGCTGAGCGGCAGCTCGAAAATGGCGGATGCGCGGCATGGCATTCGCATCGCAGAACCGCTCAATCACTACATGCGCCGCGTGTTCGACAGTGGCGTCGGGCTCGACGCCGCCGGCATCGACGTGCTCAGGAAGTCGGTGGATGCCATCGAGCAGGTGATCGGTCACATCAACGAGTCGAGCGGCTTCTTCGCTCCACACGGCCCGCTCATCGAGCGCATCCGCGCGCTCGATCACGACCTGGACGAGCGCTTCCTGGAGCGTGGGGTCACCGATACCGGGGCGCCGCAGGCGCAAGCCGCGCCTTCGCCCACCGCTACCGTGGTCGAGGAGATCGCCGAAGCCGAGGACAACCAGGAATTCGATGCCGAGGTGGCCGCGATCTTCAGCGAGGAAGCGACCGAGCTGCTCGAAAGCGCTGATCGCGCGCTGCAAGGCTGGAAATCCGAGCGCCGCAACAAGGATCTCGCCTTCGAGCTCAAGCGCCAGCTCCACACGCTCAAGGGCGGGGCGCGCATGGCCGGCATCGGCGCCATGGGCACGCTCAGCCATGAGCTCGAGACGCTCGTGATACAGATCGACGACGGCCGTATCGCGAGCGACGATCGCGCCTTCGAAGTCCTGCAGGCGAGTCTCGATGAGCTGAGCCACATGCGCGACGCGGTCGGTGCCGGCCGGCGTGTCGCCTCGGCGCGCGATGTCATCCGCCGCATTCGCGCGCTGGCGAATCCCGCGACGGCCAAAGTTCCGCTGGCGCCACCGGCACCCGCAGCCGCGCCCAAGCCGGTTGCGCCGCTTGCGCAAGCACCTGCGCCCAGGTCGACGGCGCCACCGGCGCAAACGCCGGCGCCCAGGCCAGCAGCGCCACCGCCACCTACCGCATCGCGACCGATTCCGACTCTCGCCACACCGGCGCCCACCCCCGTGGCTCCCAGGTCACCGCCAGCTCCCGCAATGTCGCCACGCGCGGCTGCACCGACCGCTGCCCCGCCACCGAAGCCCGAGCCGCGCAAAGTGACGGTGACGTCGAAGGCCGAGCTGGTCACGCGCACACCGCCGCCCAGCTCGCGTCTGCCGCCCGAGGAAGAAGCCGAGGAAGAAGCGGAGGCCGCGCCGATCGCGCTGCCGCCGGGGCGCGAGCCGCAGCCGGTCGCAGAACGCCAGGAGCTCGCGCGCGTCGATGCCGACCTGCTCGACACACTGCTCAACAACGCGGGCGAGGTGAGCATTTTCCGCTCGCGCCTCGAGCAGCAGGTGAGCTCGATCGATTTCAACCTCGCGGAGCTCTCGCGCACCGTCACGCGTCTCAAGGAGCAGCTGCGGAAGCTCGAGCTCGAGACCGAAGCGCAGATCCTGAATCGCCACCAGGACGATAATGCGCGCCGTCAGGATTTCGACCCGCTCGAGCTCGATCGCTACTCCGCGATCCAGCAGTTCACGCGGGCGCTCGCCGAATCCTCCAGCGACGTCGGCAGCATCCAGGGTCTGCTCGAGAACCTCACGCGCGAGGCTCACAACCTGCTGCTGCAGCAGTCGCGCGTGATCACCGAATTGCAGAACGGGCTCATGCGCACGCGCATGGTGCCCTTCCAGCGGCATGTGCAGCGCCTCACGCGCCTGGTGCGCCAGGTGGCGAACGAGACCAACAAGAAAGCCGAATTCGTGGTCGAGGGCGCGACCGGCGAGCTCGACCGCCAGGTGCTCGAGCGCATGCTGCCGCCGTTCGAGCACATGCTGCGAAACTCGGTCGTCCACGGCATCGAGACGCCCGAGGAGCGGAAACGCGCGGGCAAGCCCGAGGCCGGCCGCATCAG
>DATIEU010000016.1:0-2677 GCA_035455565.1 Steroidobacteraceae bacterium
CGATCTCGGCGGCGGCGCGTTCGACGCCTTTCGCGATCGCGCTGCGTTCGCTGCAACGGGAGATGATCCGCCGCGACCCGGCATGGGCGGACGGACAGTATCCGCCCGGCGCAGGACCCCTCACCGGCATGCGGCTCGCACGCAAGCTCGGCATGATCACGTACCGCTCCGCCGCCGAGTGGCAGGTCCGCTTCGGACGCGAGCGCGCTCCGCAGGAGCGCAGATCGGGCGACCCGTTCGGCATCGATTTCGAGATCGAGGGCTACCTCGAGGTGAAGGCCAACCGCTTCGCCGGCCAGTTCGATCCGAACTGCTATCTCTACATCTCGCGCGCCATGGATCTGTTCGATCTGTCGGAGCACGGCGGTTCCGTGACCGCCGCGCTCGAACGCTCCTCGCTCGAGCGGGCGCTCGTGATCGGCGTCGAAACGGATCTGCTCTTCCCGCTCGCCAGCCAGCGCGAGATCGCGGAGGGCCTGGAGCAGGCCGGAGTCACGACGCAACTTTCCATATTGCCCTCGATCCAGGGCCACGATTCGTTCCTGGTGGATATGGAGCGCTTCCGGCCCGCAATCGGGGATTTTCTCGCGCGATTGCCTGACGGCGCGCGGCGCTGAGGCGGTGTAAAATACCGGGCCGCGAGGTTCTCCAGATGTCGATCGAGGGTGTGCAACCACTTGTGGCAATGGCTGACCGCGCTGTGGCACACGGCGAGGTCGAGAAGATAGTCGATGAGCTGCGCGCCGGCCTGTGCGAGCTGATCCGTGCGGGCTCGGTCAAGCTCCCCGAAGTCTTCCACCAGACCTGCGGCGATCATTACGCGCGCCGCCTCGTGCATCGCGACGACGTGCAGGGCTACTCGGTGGTCGCCATGACCTGGGGACCGGGACAGGCGACGCCGTTACACGATCACGGCGGCATGTGGTGCGTCGAAGGCGTGTGGGAAGGCTGCATCGACGTGCAGCAGTACGAGCTGGTCGAGCGTCGCGACGATCGCTTTCGCTTCGAGAAACGCAACACTTTCCAGGCGGGCACCGGGAGCGCCGGTTGTCTCATTCCGCCGCACGAGTACCATCGCATCAGCAATCCGGCGCGCGAGACGGCGATTTCGATCCATATCTATGGCGGGGACATGAGCCACTGCTCCGTCTTCGAGCCCGAAGACCGCGGCTGGTACATGCGGCGCGAAAAAAAGCTCGGCCTCGACCTGTAGGCGGGGCGCCCTGCGATCTCACTTGGCCGCGACTTCCTGCGGCAGGAACAACGCCGGATCGACGAAAGCGTGATTGAGACTCACGCCGAAGTGCAGGTGCGGGCCGGTCGCGCGTCCCGTGGCGCCCACCTTGCCGATCGGATCGCCAGTATTGACGCTCTGTCCGGTTTCGACGTCGATCGCACTCAGGTGGCAATACATCGTGACCAGCCCCTGGCCGTGGTCGATGAACACGGTGTTGCCGTTGAAGAAGTAGCTACCCGTGTCGACCACGCGCCCGCTGGCCGGCGCACGTACCGGGGCACCCTCCGGAGCCGCAATGTCCATGCCGCTGTGTGGCGAGCGCGGTTGCTCGTTGAAGACGCGACGCAAGCCGAACGAGCTGGAGCGCGGGCCGTCTACCGGCGGTTCGAGCTTTAGCGTCGCTGGCAGCGTGGCCGAGAAGGTCGTGAGTGCGGCGTCGATGCGCGGCCGCTCGCGTGCCACGCGTTCCTGGTCCTTCCTGGAGAGGTCGACCTGCGCCGGCGCCACCTTCAGTTTTTGCGTGGCGTATTGCTTGGGCTCGACTGTGAACGCCTGGTACTTCGGTGGATCGGCGTCGCCGACGCGCACCACCTCCCGCCCCGGATCGACCGACAGCGGAATGCCGACCAGCGCCCGCCACTGGTCTTCGTGGCGAACGACCATGACCGGATTGTCGCGATAGACGACACGCGGCGCCGAATCGGATGCCGCATCGAGATCGAGAACCACGATGCCACCCGGCACGGCGCTGCTCGGCGGCAGCTCGAGGGTTGGCGAGGCGTCGGCTGATTGGCAATGCGCCGCGAGCAGTATCGGCATCCAGGCCGACAACAGGTGCATGCCGTCAGTCCTTGTCTTCGACGCGCGCCCGCACGCGTCCCTGCGACAGACGCGCCTCGATCTGCGCACCCGGCTCGACTTCGCCCGAGGATCGCAGCACCGTGCCGTCCTCGACGCGCGTGACGATGGCATAGCCGCGTTCCAGGGTCGCGAGCGGCGACAATGCGACCAGCTGGCGCTGCGCGGTATGCAGGCGGCTCGAGGCGCGCGCCACTGTCCCGCGGATCGCGAGCTTGAAGCGCTGCTCGAAATCGTCGACCCGCTGGGCCTGGTGACGCAGCCGCACGCCCGGATGCGCCTGCGCCAGGCGCCGCGCCAGCCATTCGTGACGGGCGCGGCGGTCCTGGAGGGTGCGCTGCACGCAGTTGGTCGCGCGACGCGACAACGCGACGAGGCGGTCGAGCCACTCCTGGCAGTTCGGTGCAATGAGCTCCGCCGCGGCCGATGGAGTCGGGGCGCGTACGTCGGCGACGAAATCCGCGATCGTGACGTCGATCTCGTGACCGACGCCGGACACGGTCGGAATGCGGCAGTCGAACAGCGCGCGCGCCACGACTTCCTCGTTGAACGCCCACAGATCCTCGAGCGAGCCACCGCCAC
>DATIEU010000017.1:0-4705 GCA_035455565.1 Steroidobacteraceae bacterium
TTCACCATGGCGCGCGCGAGCAGCACGCGGCGCAGCTGACCGTAGGACAGCTCGCGCGGCGAGCGTGCGGCGAATCGCTCCAGCTCGAATGTGCGCAACCAGCGCCCCGCCGCACGACGATCGGCCGGCGACGGCGGCTCGTTGAGACCGATACTCGCGTGACGCCCCGAAACGACGATGTCCTCGACGGAGACGTCATCGCGGGCGTAGTCGCTCTGTAGCTCGGGCGACAGGAACCCCACCGTCTTCTTGAAATCCTCGATGTGCGTGCCCCGGGGAAACCCGCGGCGCTCGAGGCTACCGCCGACGGCGGGCCCGAGATCGCCATAGAGCAGCCTGATGAACGATGACTTGCCGGCCCCGTTGCGACCAAACACCGCCCACTGCTCGCCCGGTCTGATCTCCCACGAAATCCGCTCGAGCACCCGGTGCCCATCGACAAAGACGTCCGCATCGCGGATGGCAATGAGCGGCAATCCGCGGCGACTGGACTTCGGGCGCGCGCGCGAGGTCTTCAGGCGTCCGCGCGACGGTGCGCAATGCGCCGCGCCGAACAGGCGTGCGATTCGCTGGCGTGAGTACCGACCCACATAGCGCACGCGACCTTGGTCGAGAATCAGCAAATGTGTGAGCGATTCAGGCAGGTCCTGCACGCGATGCGCCGCCAACACCCACGGCATGCGTCCGCGTGCGGAAGTGTCGAGAAAGCGCTGCAGTGTTGCCCGACGTTCGCTGTCGAGTCCGTTGAACACTTCATCGAGCAACAAGAGGCTCGGTCGTGACGCCAGGGCGCGCGCGATCAGCGCGAGACGGCGCTCGCCGTAGGAGAGCGTGAGAAAGCGACGCGCAGCGAGCGATTCGAGTCCGAAGCGGCGGATCAGTCGCTGAACTTGCGCGCGCTGAGCGGCATTCGGCGTGTCGAGCAGCAGGTCGGTGCGGAAGAGACCGGTCGCCACGAGCTCCGTCACGGTCGGATTCCAGCCGTAGCGTGCGTACTTGTCCTGGCGTTCCGCGCCGAGGTAGGCGATCAGCTCCTTCACGAGCAGCGCCTCGGCATGGCGCTCACGCCCCAGGGTGTACACGCGTCTGCCTTTGCGGCTGGGCTTGGGCCAGACGTCGCCGGCCACGAGCTTGAGAAGTTGCGTCTTGCCGGCGCCGTTGTGACCCAGCAGTCCCCAGCGCTCACCCGGCCGGATACGCCAGGTGACGTCGCGCAGCACGCGGCGTCCGCCCCGATCCAGGTCGATGTGTTTCAGCTCGATGCCGAGCGAACGTCGGGACACGGACAGCGGCTCCTCGCGACTGCGAAGCGCCACTCTACCGTCACTTGAAGTTGGGGTCTCGTTTCGCCTTGACGGCGCTCAGGCCTTCTTTCACGTCGCCCAGGCGCATGCCGAGGAATTCGAGCGCGAGGGAGGCGTCGAAGCTCGGTCCGGCGAGCCGCAGCCAGTTGTTGAGCGCGTGCTTGGTCCAACGCACCGCCGTGGCGCTGCCGCGGGCCAGTGTTTTCGCCGTCTCGAGGGCGGTCTCGAGCACCTTGTCATCGTCGACGCATCTGGCCACAAGGCCGATGCGTTCCGCTTCCTCGCCGGAGAGCGGCTGATTGGTGAGCAGGTAGTAGCGCGCTTTCGCGAGCCCGCAGAGCAGCGGCCAGATGATGACGGCGTGATCGCCCGCGGCGACACCGAGGCGCGTGTGCCCGTCGAGAATGCGCGCCTTGCGACCGGCGATCGAGACATCCGCGAGCAGCGCGACCGCGAGGCCCGCGCCGACGGCGACGCCGCGGATCGCCGACACGACCGGCTTCGAGCAGTCGATGAGGTTGTAGACGAGATCGCTCGCCTCCTTCCAGACGCGCACCAGCGCGGCTTCGTCCGCGATCATCTCCTCGATGAGCGTAAAGTCACCGCCCGCCGAGAAATGCGCGCCTTCGCCGCGTACCAGTACCGCACGCACTTCCGGATCGAGATCGATGGCGCGCCACACCTGCGCGAGGTCGCGATGCATGGCGGCGTCGGCCGCGTTGAGACGGCCCGACTTGGCCAGCACGATCTCGAGCACCGCGGGCGCGGGCTCCGAGAAGTCGAGGCTCGTGAAGTCCGCCGTGTAGATGCTCAAGTCGATCGCCATGCTCAGGCCTGCACCGAATCGGGAATCGCGTGCTCGCTCACCATCGTGAGCACGTCGTAGCTCGCCACGGCTTCGCCGTTCTGGTTGCTGATCTCGGTGTCCCAGCGCACTTCGCCGTACCCCTGGCCCTGTCGCAGGCTCTTTTCCTTGCACGTGAGCCGCACCTTGATGCGGTCACCCGGCTTCACGGGCTTGGTGAAGCGCAGGCCGTCGATGCCGTAGTTCGCGAGCACCGGGCCATACGGTGGATCGACGAACAATCCCGCCGCCGCGGAAACCAGGAAGTAGCCATGCGCCACGCGGCCGCCGAACAGGGGATTGCGGGCGGCGTCGCGCTCGTTCATGTGCGCGTAGAAATGATCGCCCGAAAGTGCGGCGAATCGCTCGATGTCCTCGATCGTCACCGCGCGCTCGCCGGAATTGAATGTGTCGCCGATCGCGAGCTCGTGGAAGGGCTTGCGGAACGGGTGTGTGCCGGGATCGCGTTGCGTCGCGCCCTTGACCCAGCGGCCGGTCGTCGCCGTGATGACATCGGGCGTGCCCTGCACGGCGGTGCGTTGCATGTAGTGCAGCACGCCGCGAATCCCGCCCATCTCCTCGCCGCCACCTGCACGTCCCGGTCCGCCGTGCACGAGGTGCGGAAGCGGCGAGCCGTGACCGGTCGATTCCTTGGCGCAGTGGCGGTTGACCACCAGCACCCGGCCGTGAAACGGCGCGAGGCCCAGCACCAGTTGCGCCGCGACCTGGTCGTCCGCCGTGAACACCGATCCGGCGAGACTACCCTCGCCGCGCCGTGCCAACGTGATGGCCTCCTCGAGACCGCGGTACGGAATCACGGTGCACACCGGCCCGAAAGCTTCGATCGAATGCAATGCTCGCGCCGCGCTGGGATCGGACGCGAGCAGGAGCAGCGGCGGCAGGAAAGCCCCTCGCTCGCGGTCGGCTCCCAGCGGTTCGATCTGCTGCGGGTCACCGGCCACGAGCCGGGCCTCCTGCTTGAGCAGTTCCACCTGTTTCAGCACCTCGCGACGCTGCGCCAGGGAGACGAGCGGGCCCATGCGGACTTTCTCGAGCCGCGGATCGCCCACGACCACCTTCGCGAGCTCCGCCTGGAGCGCGGCAACTACGTCGGCGGCGCGCTCGGCGGGCACGATCGCCTTGCGAATGGCGGTGCACTTCTGCCCCGCCTTCACGGTCATCTCGCGCACGACTTCGCGCACGAAGAGGTCGAACTCGGCGCTGCCCGGGGCGGCATCCGGTCCGAGGAGTGACGAGTTGATCGAATCGGTCTCGGCGATGAAGCGCGTCGAGCGCTCGATCACGCTCGCGTGCTGGCGCAACGAGCGCGCCGTCGAAGCCGATCCCGTGAACGAGACGACGTCCTGGCCGGTGAGGTGATCGAACAGGTTCCCCACTCCGCCGCAGATGAGCTGCACGGCACCTTCGGGGAGCAGCCCCGATTCGACGATGCGCCGGAAAACGAGCTCGGTGAGATAGGCGGTCGAGGTGGCGGGCTTCACGATCGCCGGGACGCCGGCGAGCAGCGTGGGCGCGAGCTTCTCGAGCATCCCCCACACGGGAAAGTTGAACGCGTTGATGTGCAGGGCCGCGCCCTCGAGCGGCAAGCAGATGTGCTGGCCGACGAATGTCCCGGTCTTCGAGAGCGCCTCGATGCCGCCCTCGACATACACCCGGCTGTTCGGCATCTCGCGCGTGCCTTTGCTGGCAAAGACGAAGAGCGTCGCGATGCCGCCGTCGATGTCGATCCACGAATCGCCCTTGGTGGCACCCGTACTCGCCGAAAGCGCATAGAACTCGTCCTTGCGCTCCGTCAGGTGCTTCGCCAGCGCCTTGAGCATCGCGGCTCGTTCATGAAACGTGAGCCGACGCAGGTTGGCGCCACCGACGTTGCGTGCGTAGGCGAGTGCGCCGGCAAAATCGAGACCGCCTGCGGAAGCATGCGCGATGACTTCGCCGGTCGTCGCATCGCGGAGCGCGACCGCCTCGCCGTCGCCCGCATGCCAGCGACCCTGCACGAAGCTTTTCAGTTGCATGGCGAGTCCCTCAGACGCGCTCGACGACCATCGCGATGCCTTGTCCCACACCGATGCACATGGTGCAGAGCGCGTAACGTCCCTGGGTGCGCTTCAATTGATAGGCCGCGGTCGTGACCAGACGTGCACCACTTGCGCCGAGCGGATGACCAAGGGCGATGGCGCCGCCGTTCGGATTCACGTGCGCCGCATCGTCGGGGAGGCCGAGTTCGCGCAGTACCGCGAGTGCTTGCGAAGCAAACGCTTCGTTGAGCTCGACGACGTTGAGTGCGCCGACATCGAGCTTGAGCCGCTCGAGCAACTTGCGCGAAGCCGGCGCCGGACCCACGCCCATGATGCGCGGCTCGACACCGGCGACCGCTGTGCCCACGACACGTGCCAGCGGCTTGAGCTGGTAGCGCGCCACCGCGCTTTCACTCGCGAGCAACAGCGCGCAGGCGCCGTCGTTGACGCCCGAAGCATTCCCCGCGGTCACGGTGCCGCCATTGCGGAACGGCGTGCCGAGCTTGGCGAGCGCTTCC
>DATIEU010000018.1:0-2144 GCA_035455565.1 Steroidobacteraceae bacterium
CCGCATCGCCGCGTCCGCCGCCGCGGCGCCGGCGCGCTCCATGAGCTTCTCCTCGGCGACACCCGCGCCGCGTTCTATGCGCCGGATGTCTTCGGTCAGATAGATCGGACCAGGCACGCGCCGATTCTAATGCCGCCTGCCCAGGCTCGCCGCGTTACCGGACGCAGCGTTCATTTTCGCGTTGCGCCGAGCAGCGAGTCGGGCAGCCAAGTGGCGATCCCCGGAAAAGCAATCACCACGACGAGCGCGAGTACCATCATGCAGAAGAACGGGATCGAAGCGAGCGCGACGTAGTTCGAATCGCGACCGCTCATGGTCTGCAGCACGAACAGGTTGAAGCCGAGCGGCGGCGTGAGTTCCGCGATCTCCACCAGCAGCACGATGAAAATCCCAAACCAGATGAGATCGAAACCTGCCGCCTCGACCATGGGCAACACGATGGAGGTGGTGAGCACGATCATGGAGATGCCGTCGAGCGCGGTCCCGAGCAGAAGGTAGATCAGCGCGAGCACCGCGATCAGCGCGTACGGGCTCGCGCCAAGCGAGCTCACCCACTGCGCGAGCGCCCGCGGGATGCCGGTGAACGCCATGCACGAGCTGAGGAATGCAGCGCCCGCCAGGATGAAGAGAATCATGCACGACAGACGCGTTGCACCCATGAGGCTCGCCCAGAGATTCTCCCGCGTGAGCGAGCCGCTCCACCCCGCGATGGCGAGCGCGCCGAGCACGCCGAAGGCGGCCGCCTCGGTCGCGGTGGCGTAGCCCGTGAACATGGCACCCATGACGAACACGATGAGCAGCACGCATGGAATGAGGTTGCGTGCTTTGCGGATCCTTTCCAGGATCGGCAGGTGATCGACGTGGCGCGGCGTCTTGTCCGGGTTGAGCAGGGCCCACACTACGATGTACCCCGAGAAGAGCAGCACCAGCATGATGCCGGGGAGCACGCCCGCGATGAACATCTTCAAGATCGATACCTCGGCCGCGACCGCGTACACGATCATGATGATCGAGGGTGGGATGAGCAGGCCCAGCGTACCCGCGCCGCACAGCGAGCCGAGACAGACTTTCTCATCGTAGCCGCGGCGGATGAGCTCCGGCAGCGCGACCTTGGCGATCGTGGCGCAGGTTGCCGAGGAGGAGCCCGAAACCGCGGCGAAGATACCGCAGCCGAAGATGTTGACATGCATTAGGCGTCCGGGCAGCCAGCCAAGCCACGGCGCGAGGCCCTCGAACATCTCGTCGGAGAGCCGAGTGCGGAACAGGATCTCCCCCATCCAGACGAAAAGCGGCAGCGCGGCGAGCGTCCACGACGCATTCGAGCCCCAAAACGCCTGAAACAGGTTCACTTCCGCCGGGCTTGTGGTGAAGACTTGCAGCCCGAGCCATGCCACCACGCCCATGGCGATCGCGATCCAGACCCCGCCGACGAGCAGCGCGAGCAGAATCGCGAACAGCACCACCGAGATCGCGAGCGGCGTCACAGCGTTTCGGTGAAATCTTTGCGCACGCGGCGCTCTTCCTCGGCGGCCTCGTAGGCCGGCTTGCCGCCGCGAGCCAGCACGACGAACTCGTCGAGCACCGCGACCAGGAGGATCACGGCGCCTACGACGAAGCTCATCTGGGGGATCCAGATCGGGATCTGGATCAGGCCCTGCGCGACCTCGTTGAACTTCCAGCTCTCGAACACGAAACGCGCCACGGCGTAGACCATGTAGGCGACGAACAGCACCGCGACGGCGAGCGCCCCGAGGGCGACCGGGCGGCGCACCCGCGGTGGCAGCCGGTCGATCACGAGGCCGATGCGCACGAGCTCGCCGCGGCGGAATGTGTGCCCGAGCGCTAGGAACGCGCACGCGGCGCACAGCCAGGCCACGATGTCGTCCGCGCCGCGGAAAAGCATCCCCAGCTCGCGCATGAGCGCCTGCGCGAGCATGACGACGGCGATGGAAGCGAGACAAACCGCGGCGAGCGCGCCGCTCGCCGCGTAGAGGCGGTCTAAGAACCGCCTCAAGCTATTTGCTGGAGCGGTAGGCTTTCAAGATCGCTGCGCCGTCGGCGCCGGCGGCCTTTTCCCACTCCTGCGCCATCTGCTGGCCGACCTTGGCGAAGGCCTCCTTCATGGCGGGATCCGGGTCGCGCAC
>DATIEU010000019.1:0-5996 GCA_035455565.1 Steroidobacteraceae bacterium
CCCTGCGCCGGCAGCGAGCACGCCGAGAGCCAGCGACAGAAGCCAGATGGTAGGCATGAACTCGGACAGACCCCTGGGTCAGTGGGCTGACCTTCGCTGCTGTAATGCCGGGGCCGCTACTGGTTGTTGTGACGCGCCCCGGGCAACAAGCATAGCCCAAGGCCACGGAGGGGCTGACCGGTTTTCACCATAATTGCCGTCATCTTGGGGCCTCTCTTGCTTGAGAGACCCGTTGAAACTCCGTAACCTGTGCAGCCTTTTTCGAGATCGGGCACAACATTCCAACGCGCCTGGGGATCTCACCGGGATGGACGTCGAATTCGCGCGCAGGCAGATGATCGAGCAACAGGTACGCGCCTGGCGAGTGCTCGACGACCGCGTTTTGGGAGTGATGGCGCAGGTACGCCGCGAGCTGTTCGTGCCACCCGAGATGCGCGAGCTGGCCTTTGCGGACACCAGCATTCCGCTTTCCCATGGCCAGTCGATGTTCTCGCCCAAGGTCGAGGGTCGAGTGCTGCAGGCGCTCGAGCTCGACGACGGCGATGAGGTCCTCGAGGTGGGCACGGGATCCGGCTACCTGGCGGCCTGCCTCGCACGACTCGCCGGCCCGGTGCGCAGCGTCGAGATCTTCCCCGACCTGAGTGCGCGCGCCCGCGAGAACCTGCGCGCCTCGGGCGTCGGCGGTGTCACGGTCGATACGCTCGATGCGATGACCCTGACCGACACGAATCGCTACGACGCGATCGCGGTGACGGGCTCCCTGCCCGCATATGACGAGGCTTTTCAACGCATGCTCAAAGTCGGCGGCCGGCTGTTTGTGGTCGTGGGACGCGCGCCGGTCATGGATGCCCAGCTCGTGCGGCGGGTGTCCGCGGATCAGTGGGTTCGCGAGAGCCTGTTCGAAACGGTGATCGAGCCGCTCATCAACGCGCCGGAGCCACCGCGCTTCCGGTTCTAGATGGTTGCCGCGGTTTCAGCCACCGAGTTCCAGTCGCGTCGCGCGGCCGGCGCGCTGCTACTCGACGTGCGCAATGACTGGGAGCTCGCCATCGCGCCGGTGCCCGAGGCCAAGCACATTCCGATGGCGGAGATCCCGCAGCGCCTGGGCGAGCTCGATCCGCAGCGCGAGACCGTCGTGATCTGCCGGTCCGGCGGCCGGAGCCTGCGGGTGGCTCAGTTTCTCGAGCAGCAGGGGTTCAAGTCGGTGGCCAATCTGACCGGCGGAGTGCTCGCCTGGTCGCGAGAGGTGGATCCGAGCATTCCGGAGTACTGAACCGCTGCGGGCTGCACGCTGTCCCAGCGCCTTGCCGGCAACGGCAAGGTGATATAGTCTTGTATAACACCACACCTCCTTGCCTGAGGGGAGGTTCGTCAAGGGGATCCGATGAGCGGACGTACACGAGTTTCAGTCGCACTGCTGTCGGCCGTGCTGGCCGGTTCCGCTGCTCAAGCCGCTGATCTGCTTGAGGTTTATCAGCGCGCCGTACAGAACGACCCGCTCATTCGCGAGGCCGAGGCGAATCGTCTCGCCTCGCGCGAATCGAAGCCCCGGGCGATCGGCGCCTTGCTGCCGCAGATCGAGGCCGCGGGCTCCATCGGTCAATCCGAGTCCGATGGATCGCAGACGTTTCTGACGCGCAGCAGCCTGACCGACCCGGATGCACCCCCCATCATTTCCACCACCGACCAGGAAACGGATGCGGACTTCACGCAGTACCGGCTGCAACTGACGCAGACCGTGTTCCGCTGGGATCAATGGAAGGCCCTGTCGCAGGCGAACTCGCAGGTCGCGCAGGCCGAGGCCGACTACGCCGCGGCTCAGCAGGACCTGATGCTCCGCTCCGCGCAACGTTATTTCGATGTGCTCGCGGCGGAAGACACGTTGCAATCGGTCACCACGGCCCGCGATGCGATCTCGCGCCAGCTCGAGCAGGCCAACAAGCGCTTCGAGGTCGGCCTGATCGCGATCACGGACGTCCAGGAAGCCAAGGCGGCCTTTGACAATGCCAATGCGGTCGTCATCCAGTCCAAGCGCAACCTGGCGACGGCGCACGAGCTGCTCCGCGAGCTCACCGGCGACCCATTTCACGATCTCTCCAAGCTCTCGCAATCGATGCCACTCAAGACGCCGGATCCACAGGATGAGAACCAGTGGGTGAAGACGGCGATGGAACAGAACCTCGCGCTGACTTCGAGCCGGCTCGCGGCTGAAATAGCCCGTGACACGATCTCCATCCGCCGCTCGGGGCACTTCCCGTCGCTAGACCTGGTGCTGTCGCGTGTTGGAAACGATTTCGATGCGACGCAGATCAACGATGGGCTCGAAGGTCCCGCCGACAGCGACAACACTGACGACACGATTTCGCTGCAGCTGCTCTTCCCCATCTACTCCGGTGGCACGGTGCAGTCCAATGTGCGCGAGGCGGTGTACCTGCATCGTGCAGCCCGTGAGCGCCTCGAACGCACGGCACGCGAGACCGAACGCGCGACGCGCGATGCGTACCTGGGCGTGCTCTCGGAACTCTCACGCGTGCAGGCGCTCAGCCAGGCGCTCGAGTCGAGCCGCACGGCGTTGCAGGCCACCGAAGCGGGTTACGAAGTCGGCACGCGCACCGCGGTCGACGTGCTCGATTCGCGTCGGCGCCTCGCCGAGGCGGAAACCAACTACGCGCGCAGCCGCTACGACTATCTCATCAACGTGGTGCGTCTGAAGCTCGCCGCCGGCATCCTCAAGCAGGACGACGTGGTCGAGATCAACCAGTGGCTGACGGCCTCCGCGCCCACGCCGGCGCCGACCCAGCCTGCGCAGCCTCAGTCATAGAGACTGCGCTCGCGCAGCAGCGGGTCGATCAGGTCGAGGAGGCGCTTCAGCGCGCCGCGGTTCTCGTCGAGCGCTCGTCGACCGAGCGCACCGCGTCGCTCGCGTTCGGCCGGCTCCGTCAGCAACAGTGTCACCTGCGCGGCGAGCTCCTGCGCATTGTGAACGACCCGCTGTGCACCGACTTCTACCAGGAGCTTGGCGATATCCTCGCTGTTGAAGTTGTTCGGGCCGGTGAGGATCGGCAGGTGCAAGGCCGCGGGCTCGAGCAGGTTGTGACCGCCTACGGGCACGAGGCTCCCGCCGACGAAGGCGACATCGGCCGCAGCATAGAACGTCAATAGCTGTCCAACCGTATCGACCAGCAGCACCTCGGTGTCGGGACGCACCGGGCTCTCGCTGCTGAGCGTCACGAAGCGGATCCCGCGCCGGCGCAGGTGAGTAGCCACCGCATCGAACCGATTGGGATGGCGTGGCACGAGTACCAGCAATGCATCGGGCACGCTCTGGCGCACGCGCACGTGCGCGTCGAGCACGATGTCCTCTTCACCCTCGTGCGTGCTGCCCGCGACCCAGACCGCACGGCCTGCCGCGTAGCGCTCGCGCAGGCGCTGTCCCTCAGCCTCGAGTCCCGGCGGCAGCTGGAAATCGAACTTGATGTTGCCGATCACATGCGTGTGCGCGGGATTGGCCCCGATCGACTTGAAGCGCTCGGCATCGCTTGCGCTCTGCGCGGCGATGACGATGCCGTGCGAAAGCGTCTCGCGGAACAGGCTCACCAGCCGCCGATAGCGATGCACCGAGCGCGGCGAGATGCGCGCGCTCGCGAGCACCAGCGGCACCTTGCGATGCCCGCACTCGTGATACAGGTTCGGCCACAACTCGGTTTCCAGGATGATCGCGAGGCGCGGCTGGACGCGATCGAAGAAACGGCGCACGCAGCCGGGGAGGTCCAGGGGTATGTAACGCACGTGCACGGGCGCGCCGAAGAGCGCGCGTGCGCGCTGCGCGCCAGTGGGCGTGACGGTGGTCAGCACCAGCGGCCACTGCGGATAGCGCGCGCTCAGCGAGCGCACCAGCGCAGCGGACGCCTGCACTTCGCCCATCGACACGGCGTGCACCCAGATCGTCGGCCGCTGCTCGTGACGGCCGTACCCAAAACGCTCATTGAGATTGCTCGAATAGCTGACACCGTGCATGCCTCGCATGCGATCGCGCAGGCCGCGCCAGAGGAGCAACATGAGCGCGAAGGGCGTGAGCAGGTAGGCGAGTGCGATGTAGAGGAATCTCACGGTCGTGCTAGATCGCTGCGGACAATGCGGACTCGTATCCGGATCGCAGCATCGACCAATCGTCGCTTTGGAAGCGATCGGCCGGAAGCTCCCGGCAGATCTTGTGCAGCGAGCGCTCGAGCCGCGCCAGGTTGGCCTCGCGCCAGCCACCGCCGGGGCCGCGCCGGCGCGCACGATCGAAGTCGATCAGCGAGACACTGCCGTCGCTGCCGATGAGGATGTTGTGCGCATTGAGATCCGCGTGCCACACCGCCGCATCGTGCAAGCGACGCACGCCGGCGCCGATCGCGCGCCACGTTGCGGCCGGAAGCGGCGCACGTGCGAGCAACGCGGACACGGGTTGTGCATCGCTGATGCGCTCGGTGATGAGATCGCCGCTATAGGTGAGGCCATGGCGCACGTAGCGCGCGGCCACCGGTGCCGGCACCGGCAGACCGGCCGCGTGCAGCTCGGCGAGCAGCTGCCACTCGCGAAAGGGCCGTGTGCGCTGCTCCCCGGTCCAGAGGTAACGATCGGCGTTGAACCGCGCCACGAATCCGCCGCGGTGATAGTGACGCAGCACCCAGGCCTGCCCGGCGTGTTCGACGAACAGCGCGCCGCCACGGCCGCTCGGCGTGCGTTGCGTCGCCTGGTCGGCGAGCCACGTTTTCACCTCGAACAAGGAGTCGTCCGCGTTGCTGAGGCGCGATGCGTCATATAGCATTGCGCCGTTTCGCGCCGTGGCACGGCGCGCAGAGGTGGTGATCGAAGCTGGCGAAACGGCGTCCGCGATCATTCGATTCCAGTGATTCTCTCCAAGATCCCGCGCGAGGTGTGCGTCCTGAGGCTTTCTGCCCTCGGTGACACCTGCCACGTATTGCCGGTGATACGCACGCTTCAGCAGGCGTGGCCCGAAACGCGGATCACCTGGATCATCGGCAAGCTCGAGCACCAGCTCATCGGCAGCATCCCCGACATCGAGTTTATCATCTTCAACAAGCGCCACAGCCTGAGCTCATTGCGCGGCTTTCGCGAGCAGATGGCGCAACGTCGCTTCGATCTGCTGCTGCACATGCAGGTCTCGCTGCGCGCCAGTTTCCTGAGCAGCTACGTTCACGCGAAGGTCAAGCTCGGCTTCGATCGACCCCGCGCACGCGAGCTGCAGTGGCTCTTCACCACGCATCGAATCGCGCCACGCGAGCGCGAGCACGTCATGGATGCGATGTTCGGCTTTGCCGCGGCCCTTGGCGTGCACGATCGCGAGCTGCGCTGGGATATTCCAATACCCGAGAGCGCACGGCATTACGCCATGCAGCTGGTGAACGACCGGCGGCCGCTGCTCATCATCAGTCCGTGCTCGAGCCACGCGCGCCGCAACTGGCGTCCAGAGTACTACGCCCAGGTGGCCGATCACGCGGTGCGCGGGCACGGCATGCGTGTCGTGCTCACCGGCGGTCCGAGCAAAGTCGAACGGCGAATGGGTGAGGCCATTCAGAAGTCCATGCATGAACGCGTGAGCAATACGATCGGGCAGGACACGTTGCCACAACTGCTGGCGCTCATCGGCTGCGCCGAGGCCGTGCTCACGCCGGATTCCGGACCCGCGCACATGGCTACGGCGATGGGTACGCCGGTTCTGGGACTGTATGCGGCCACGAACCCGGACCGCAGCGGCCCCTACTTCAGCCGCTCCTGGTGCGTGAACAAGTTCGAGGAAGCCGCGCAGAAGTACTATGGCCGCTCCGCCAGCGAGCTGCCGTGGACCACGAAGATCGAAAAAGCGGGCGTGATGGACCTGATCCAGCCGCCCGATGTGACGCGCAAGCTCGACCAGCTGATGCGCCAGAGCGGCCGGCGACCCAAGCAATGGGCTTGACCGCATGAAGGACATTCTCGTTCCCATCTCG
>DATIEU010000020.1:0-3222 GCA_035455565.1 Steroidobacteraceae bacterium
AGAACAGCATCTCGGGACGCTCGTACCGCCCGAGCGACGTGTTGCGCTCCCGCCAGGGACTGACCGTGGAGATCGGCAACACCGACGCGGAGGGCCGCCTGGTGCTCGCCGATGCGTTGGCGGAGGCCGACGCCGCGCAGCCGGCGCTCCTGATCGACCTGGCGACCCTCACAGGCGCGGCACGCATCGCGCTCGGTCCGGAGCTACCCGCATTATTCGGCGCCGACGATGCGCTCGTGCAGGCGTTGCTGCGGCACGGCTCCGCGCAGCACGATCCGCTCTGGCCGATGCCACTCTGGGGTCCCTACGACGAGGAGCTCGCGAGCAAGGTGGCGGATGTCGCCAACGTCGCGCCTTCATCGCTCGCGGGCGCCGTGTTCGGCGCTCTCTTTCTCAAGCGCTTCGTGTCGGAGCGTACACCGTGGCTGCACATCGATCTCTTCGCATGGAATGCCCGCGAGAGACCGGGCCGGCCCGTCGGTGCGGAAGCGCAATGCGTCCGTGCGCTCTACGCATTGCTGGCCGAGCGGTTCGGCGGAGCTGCCTGACCTGCCATGCTCGCCATCCAATGGCGCGACCTCGTCTTCCTCGTTCTCATCAACCTGATCTGGGGCTTCAACTTCATCACCAGCAAGGTCGGGGTGAGCGAGCTCCCGCCGCTGTGGTTCACGACGCTGCGCTTCACGTTGCTCGCGCTGATTCTCGCCGTATTCTTGCGCGTCCAACGCGGCCAGATGGGTGCCATCGTGGTCGCCGGCGTGCTGAGTGGCGCGCTGCACTTTGGCTTGCTGTTCGTCGGGCTCGGCATGGCGAAAACGGTTTCTACCGTAGCCATAGTCGGACAGCTCGGCGTGCCGTTCACGACGCTGATGTCGATCGTGTTTCTCGGCGAGGTGGTGCGCTGGCGTCGCTGGTTGGGCATCACGCTGGCCTTCGCCGGTGTGATGGTGATGGGACTCGATCCCAAGGTCTTCGACTTCTGGCAGGGTCTCGCGCTCGTGGTGCTCTCCGCGTTCGTCGGATCCATCGGCCTGCTGGCGGTCAAGCAACTCAAGGACATCAAGCCGCTCGAAATCCAGGCGTGGTTTGCGGTCATCAGCGTGCCGGTGCTCGCGGTGCTGAGCGCGGTATTCGAGACTGGTCAGCTCCAGGCGACCCGGGCGGCGTCGCTGGAAGCGTGGAGTGCACTGCTGTTCACGGTGGTGATGGCGAGTCTCATCGCGCACAGCGGTTACTACTACCTCGTGCAGCGCTACCCCATCACCAGCGTCTCGCCGCTCACGATCCTCTCGCCGCTGTTCGGCGTGCTGTTCGGTGTCACGCTGCTCGGCGATGAGCTCACCCCGCGCATCATCGCCGGCGGTACGATGACGCTCACGGGCGTGGTCGTCATCGCGTTGCGCGAGCACAAGATCGTCGAGACGGGAACCTGAGTTCCGGGGGACGGGGATGGCAGCGAGGAAGAAGGGCAGGTCGGGTTCACAAACCGAACGGCGGCGCTACTCACGCCTCGTCGTGGACGGCATCACGCAGGCGCCGGCGCGCGCGATGCTGCGTGCGGTCGGCTTCACCGAGGCCGACTTCAGCAAACCGCAGGTGGGCATCGCCTCGACGTGGAGCAACCTCACGCCCTGCAACGTGCACATCGACGGCTTGAGCCGCATTGCCGCGGAGGCGGTCGACCAGGCCGGCGCGAAGAGCGTCATTTTCAACACCATCACCGTGTCCGACGGCATTTCGATGGGCACGCCCGGCATGCGCTACTCCCTGGTGTCGCGCGAAGTCATCGCGGACTCGATCGAGACCGTGGCCGGTGCCGAAGGCTTCGATGGCTTGGTCGCGATCGGGGGTTGCGACAAGAACATGCCGGGATGCCTGATGGCGCTCGCCCGGCTCGACCGGCCTGCCGTTTTCGTTTATGGCGGCACCATTCAACCCGGTGCCGGCCGCCGGGACATCATTTCAGTGTTCGAGGCCGTGGGCGGACATGCACGCGGCTCGGTCTCGGATGCGCAGCTGCTCGAGGTGGAACGCACCGCGATCCCCGGTCCAGGGAGTTGCGGCGGTATGTACACGGCCAACACGATGGCGTCCGCGATCGAGGCGCTCGGCATGAGCCTGTCGAACAGCTCGGCGCAGGAAGCGGTCTCCGATGCCAAGCGCGAGGACTGTGCGCGGGCGGGGGGCGCTGTGGTCCGCCTCATCGAGGCGGATATCCGTCCCTCGCAGATTCTCACTCGCAAGGCGTTCGAGAACGCCATTGCCGTCGTGATCGCGCTCGGCGGGTCAACCAACGCGGTGCTGCATCTCCTGGCCATCGCGCACACGGCGGGCGTGCGTCTCGCACTCGACGATTTCACGCGCATCGGCCGTCGGGTGCCGGTGCTCGCGGACCTGAAGCCGAGCGGCCGGTTTCTCATGTCCGAGCTCATCCGCATCGGCGGGATCCGGCCCCTGATGCGCCGGCTGCTCGAAGCAGGCCTGCTGCATGGAGACTGCCTGACTGTCACAGGCACGACCATGGCCGAGAACCTGCGCGACGTGCCGGACTACCCCGAGCGCCAGGAGATCGTTCGCAGTCTCGAGGCGCCGATCAAACCCGACAGTCACCTGGTGGTGCTCTACGGCAACCTCGCGCCGGAAGGTGCCGTGGCGAAGATTACCGGCAAGGAAGGCCTGGTCTTTTCAGGCCGGGCGCGCGTGTTCGACTCCGAGGAGAGCACGTTGCAGGCGATCCTCGACGGGCGCGTCATCGCCGGCGATGTCGTGGTGATCCGCTACGAGGGGCCGCGCGGCGGGCCCGGAATGCGCGAAATGTTGAGCCCGACCTCGGCGATCATGGGCAAGGGCCTCGGTGACAAGGTAGCCCTGATCACGGACGGCAGATTCTCGGGCGGCAGCCACGGCTTCGTGGTTGGACATATCGCACCGGAGGCCGCGGTGGGCGGTCCGCTCGCGCTGGTGCGCAACGGCGATGAGATCAGTATCGATGCCGCGCGCCGGCTCGTGACGCTGCACGTGAGTGCCGCCGAGCTCAAGCGCCGACGCGTGAAATGGCGCGCGCCCCGTGTCGTTCCGAGCCGTGGTGTGCTGGGAAAATATGCTGCTTCCGTCAGCAGTGCATCGCTCGGTGCAGTGACCGACGGGGCGAACGCACGTCGGTAAAACCTGCACGAAACACTTCGAAGTTCAGGCACGGATAGGAGCGCTTTACAAGGGCCC
>DATIEU010000021.1:0-18879 GCA_035455565.1 Steroidobacteraceae bacterium
GGGGCCCCTTTTCGTATCAAGACCGATATGCGACAGCTTTTCGTACTTGCCCTGCTGCTGGCGGGCTGCGGCGGCTCCGGCGATTCGGGCTCCAATCAGACCAACCCGCCCAACGGGCCGCCCGCGTCGAGCGCCGACATCCGTCTGCTCTTCATGGGCAATAGCCACACATCCTTCAACAATCTGACGGGGATGGTGGCCGATATGGTGCGCGCGGCGCGTCTCGGCAGGAGTGTCGCGTCTGTCGAAGCGCCAGGCTGGATGTTCCTGGAAGAGCGGTTGAGCGATGCGGCTTCTGTCGACCTGCTGCGCAGCCAGGACTGGAGCTTCGTCGTGCTGCAGGCGCAGAAGTACAGCACGTCCGGCCAGTTCGAATATTCGACAGCGGAGGCGGAGGAATTCATCCGCAGGGCACGCGCGCAGCATGCGGTGCCGATCATGTTCCCCGAGTGGCCGCGGCTCGGCGTATCCGAGACCCAGCGCATCTACGATCTGCACGTCTCGATCGCACAGCGTGAACCCGCTTGTGTGGCGCCGATCGGCCAGGCCTGGGACCTGGCGCTCGCGCGGTACCCGTCGCTGGTCCTGCACGCCCCCGATGGCAACCATTCGAATGCCCATGGGGCCTTCCTCGCCGCTCTCATGCTGTTTGCGACCATCACGGGTGATGCGCCATCGAGCCTTCCGCCATTGCCCCAATTCCCGGTCGATGCCGGCACTCAGGCGCTGCTGCGTGCCATTGCCGATGAAGCCGTACTCATGTGGCCGCCGCGCGGCCTGTGCCCCACTGACCCGTTGGCCTGATCCGACAGCTCTCACATCGGCGTCCTGACAGCCCCTTAAGCACTCCGGGCCAGAGCCGGCACTTTTGGTGTCGGTCTAAGCCACTGAATATGCAGCGTTTGTGATTCTCCTCACGCGCGGCGTAACGTGCGTCCACTAGACTCCCCTGTCGCTGAACCGCGACGCGTCGTCATCGGGCCGGCTCTCGCGGGGGATTTTCCGAGAAGAATCAAGCGCGTGCGGATCTTTCGACACTTCGTGCACCTACCGATGCTCGTGCTGGCGTTGTTCGAGACGCTGGCGCTCTTGTCTATTCCGTACCTGGCTATCGGCCTGCGCTTCATCGAACAGGAAAACGAGGCCGTCAGGACGGGGCATCTCGAAGTCGTATGGCTACGGGCTTTGATCTTCGCTGCCGTGATGATGACCTGTCTCGTGGCCATGGGTCTCTACAACATCCGGCTGAGGGCGTCGTTCATCGGAACACTGTTGCGCATCGCTGCCAGTGTCGCTGTCGGCACCGTCGCCACCGTGGTGATCTTCTACTTCAGCGCCTTCGAGCCGCAGCGCGGCCTCATCGCCATTATGGCGGGGCTCGCGTTCATCGCGCTCGGCGCCATCCGCTTTGTCTTCTTGAAGATCGTCGATGAGGATGTCTTCAAGCGGCGCGTGTTGGTGTTCGGTTGCGGCTGGCAGGCGAAGAGCATTGCGCAATTGCGCCGTCGTTCAGATCAGCGCGGCTTCGTGATCGTCGGTTATATCGCCACGAACGGCGAAAAGTGCGTGGTCCCGCCGGAACGCGTATTGAGGCCCGAAGGGTCGTTGCTCGACTTCGGACGCGCCCATCGCACCGACGAGATCGTGGTGGCGATGGATGATCGACGCCAGGCGTTCCCGGTTCAGGATCTGCTCGAGTGTCGCCTGAGTGGCATCGAGGTCGTCGACCTCGTGAGCTTCCTCGAGCGCGAAACCGGCAAGGTGCGGCTCGACGTGCTCAATCCAAGCTGGATGATTTTCGGCGAAGGTTTTCGCCGCGACCCGGTACGGCTCGCCTCGGAGCGTGCCTTCGATGTACTCGCCGGCGTGTGCCTGCTGGCAGTGAGCTGGCCTTTCATGCTGCTCACCGCGCTTGCCATCAAGCTCGAAGACGGCTGGTCGGCGCCCGTTCTCTATCGCCAGATTCGCGTCGGCCTCGAGGGGCGCCACTTCAATGTACTCAAGTTCCGCAGCATGAGCATCAATGCGGAGCAGGACGGACAGGCGCGCTGGGCCGAGAAAAGCGATCCGCGCGTCACGCGCGTCGGCTCAGTGATTCGCAAGATCCGCTTCGATGAACTGCCGCAGATCTTCAACGTCCTGCGTGGTGACATGAGTTTCGTCGGTCCGCGCCCGGAGCGCCCGGAGTTCGTCGACGAGCTCAACGAGCAGATTCCCTACTATCGCGAGCGTCACTACGTGAAGCCCGGGATCACGGGCTGGGCGCAGCTCTGCTACCCCTACGGTTCCTCCACGCACGATGCGACCGAGAAATTGCAGTACGACCTCTACTACGTGAAGAACCACAGCCTCCTGTTCGATCTCATGATCCTGCTGCAGACCGCGGAAGTCGTGCTCTGGGGCAAGGGCGGGCGCTGAGCGCGAGTCACTTTGGCAGCCGGCATCGACATGATCTCCCCCGGCACGCTGAGCTACGGACTCGCGGCTGCGGCCTTCCTGGCGCTGTCGTTGCTGCTGCTGACGCGCTGGCGCGTGCAGTTTCACGGCTCGATGCTGCTGCCGGCGAGCCTGATGAGCTTCGTGTGGAGCGGGCTGCTCGCCTGGCAGGCAGCGCGCGCCATGCCAACCTTGAGCGGCCTCTACTTCCTGTTCGAGATCACCCGCAACTTCCTCTGGCTCGTGGTGCTGTTGCGCGTCCTGAGCGGCCTCGCGCCACACCAGGACTTTCAGTGGATACGGCGCGTGGTGTACGTCACTACGGGAGCGGTCCTGATCGCAGCGCTGGTCTTCGGCGTGCTGCATGACCTGGGCTACCGCTTCGAGATCACCGCGTACGTGTTGATACCCGGGATGCTGCTGAGCGCGTTGGCCGGACTGTTTCTCGTTGAGCAGGTGTATCGCAATACCAGCGCGAGCCGCGAATGGTCGGTCAAGTTCCTGTGGATCGGCACCGGTGCGCTGTTCGTCTACGACTTCTGCCTCTACTCGGTGGCGCTCCTGTTCCGTGCCATGCCGTTCGCCATGTGGGAAGCACGCGGTGCAGCCAATGCGCTCGCGGTGCCGCTGCTCGCCATCGGCATGGCGCGCACCACCCAGTGGGCGCCGCAGGTTTTCATGTCACGGCGCCCGGCGCTTTACACGACCAGCATCATCGCCGCCGGCCTCTACCTGCTCGCGATGGCGATTGCAGGTTTCTATGTCCGCAGTTTTGGTGGTTCATGGGGTGGCGCGGCGCAGATCGTATTTCTCTTTGGCGCCGCGCTGTTGCTGGTTCTCATTTTGTTCTCCGGGCAGGCACGCGCGTGGCTGCGCGTGTTCCTGACCAAGCATTTCTCGCCCTATCGTTACGACTACCGCGACGAATGGCTGAGACTCACGCGCACGCTTTCGACGGGTGACGCCGCCGGCCTCGAGCAGAACGCCCTCACGGCGCTGGCGCGGATCGTGAACAGCAACGCAGGCGGCATCTGGATACTCACCGAGGGCGGCCAATTCGTGCCGAGCGGTGGCGACCTGGCGGGACCGGATTCACCCTCGTTCCCGGCCGACAGCGCTTTCCTGAGCTTCATCGCGGCGCGGGAGTGGATCGTCGATCTGGATTCGGTGCGCAGTCGCGTGAGTACCGGCCCCGAGCCGTCGCCGCCCGACTGGCTGCTCGCTCTCGAGCGCGCGTGGCTCGTCGTGCCGCTGCTGCAGGACGAGCGCCTGGTGGCCGTGGTGGTCATGTCACGATCGCTCACGCCGCGGTCGCTCACGTGGGAGGACCTCGATCTGCTGCGCACCGCGGGACGCCAGGCCGCGAGCTACATTGCGTTGGAGCAGGCGGCGGTACAGCTCACCCAGGCGCGGCAGTTCGAAGCCTATAATCGCTTCGCCGCGTTCATGATGCATGACCTCAAGAACCTGATCGCCCAGCAAACGCTTGTGGTTCAGAACGCCGCACGTCATCGCGGCAACCCAGAGTTCTTCGACGACGCCATTTCGACGATCGACAACTCAGTCAAGCGCATGCAGCGCCTGCTCGAGCAGCTACGGCGCGGCGATACCCTGGGGTCGGCGCGGCGCGTGCAGCTCGTGCAGGTGTGTTCGGAAACGGTCAGCCGCTGTGCCGATCGCCGGCCGACGCCCATGTTCGAGGCGAATGGGCTCGCAAGTGATGACGCCGAGGTGCTGGTCAGCGCCGAGCGGCTCGGCCTCGTCCTGGAGCACGTCATCCGTAACGCCCAGGATGCCACCGCGCCCGATGGACGCGTCGAGGTCGAATTGCGGCGCGCCGCCGACCACGCGATCATCGAAGTCCGCGATACGGGCTGTGGGATGGATGCGGCCTTCATCCGTGAGCGGCTGTTTCGCCCCTTCGACACCACGAAGGGCAGCCAGGGCATGGGCATCGGAGCCTATCAGACGCGCGAATTTGTGCGGATGGCGGGCGGCGACGTGCGCGTCGAGAGCGACGTGGGCAAGGGAACGCGGTTCTTCATCTCAATTCCACTGGCTTCGACCGAGGCAACTCTGGAACGACGTGTCACCAGCTAACGATCCATCGCCAACGAAACTGCCCGGCAAGCTCCTCATCGTCGAGGACGATCCTGGCCTGCAACGCCAGTTGCGCTGGTGCTTCGAACCCTACGAAGTACTGCAGGCCACCACGCGTGCCGAAGCGATCAACGAGCTGCGCAAGCACGAACCGCACGTGGTGCTCCAGGACCTCGGTCTTCCACCCGATCCCGAGGGCGTGCGCGAGGGGCTCGAAACGCTGAAAGAGATCGTCGCACTGGCACCGCACACCAAGGTGGTGGTGATCACTGGCAACGACGATCGCGAGAACGCGGTGCGGGCCGTCGCCATGGGCGCCTACGATTTCTACCAGAAGCCAATCGATATCGACGTGCTGCGATTGATCGTGCAGCGCGCCTTCAACATGTATGCGCTCGAGCAGGAGAACCGGGCGCTGCAACGGCGACAGAGCGTTTCGCCGCTCGACGGGATCATCGCCGTTGGCGACCCGATGCGCCGCGTGTGTCGCATGATCGAGAAGGTCGCGCCTACCCAGGTGACAACGCTGCTGCTGGGCGAGAGTGGCACCGGCAAGGAGTTGCTGGCGCGCGCATTGCACGCGCTGAGCAGCCGGGCGCAAAAGCCCTTCGTCGCCATCAATTGCGCCGCAATCCCCGAGGCGCTGCTCGAGAGCGAGCTGTTCGGCCACGAGAAGGGCGCCTTCACCGGCGCCATCAAGCAAACCCCCGGCAAGTTCGAAACCGCCAACGGCGGCACGCTCTTTCTCGATGAGATCGGCGACATGCCTTTGGCGCTGCAGGCGAAGCTGCTGCGCTTCCTCCAGGAGCGCGCGGTCGAGCGCGTGGGCGGGCGCGAGGCGATTCCGGTCGATGTGCGTGTCGTCTGTGCGACCAACCGCGACCTGGTCGCCAGCATCGCTGGCGGACAGTTTCGCCAGGATCTCTTCTATCGAATCAGCGAGGTGACGGTGCAGATCCCACCGTTGCGCGAGCGCGAAGGCGATGGCGTCGTCATTGCGCACGAGCTGCTCGAGGAGGAAGCGCGTCGCCACGGTCGTGCGTTGCGGGGCTTCACGCCCGGGGCGATCCGCGCACTGCAGGAATACCCCTGGCCGGGCAACGTGCGCGAGCTCGAAAACAAGATCAAGGGCGCCGTGATCATGGCGGAGGGCAAGCAGGTGAGCGCGGCCGATCTCGGTCTCGGCGATGGCTCCGGCGATACCGAGTTCCTCAACCTGCGCACCGCACGGCAACGCGCAGAAAGTCAGGCGATCCGTCGTGCGCTCGCCATCGCCGGTGGCAATCTCTCGCGGGCGGCCGAGCTGCTCGGCATCACGCGGCCGACGCTTTATGACCTCCTCGAAAAGAACAACATCCAGGTCGATGGCGACCGCCAGGCCGGCACCTGATGCAGCGGCTGGTCATCGCCCTGCTGATCCTTGCGCTCGCCGCGTGCAACGCGGGTCCCGACGAGCTACTGAAGCGGGCGCAGCGCAACCTCGATGCCGGCGACTTCCGCGCGGCCAGCATTGACCTCAAGAACGTTCTCCAGCAGGAGCCGAACAATCCTGAAGCACGCTTAGCTCTCGGTGTAGCGCTGCTGGGCGGCGGCGATGCTCCCGGCGCGGTACGAGAACTCGAGCTCGCGGGTGCGCTCGGCATAGAAGAGGAACGCCTCGCGATCCCGATGGGCCGGGCATTCCTCGCGAGCCGGCGTTACGAGGAGGCGCTGCAGGTCATAGACCCGGCCAAGGCCAGGGATGACACCGAGCGCCGGCAGCTTCTGATCATGCGCGGAGACGCGCAACTCGGCGCCGGCCGACCGCCCGCAGCGCGGGCGGAGTTCGAGCGCGCGCTGGCGCTGGATGCCAACGATGTCCCTGCGCGGCTCGGTCTTGCCTCCGCGCGTTTCGGAACCGACGGATTTGACGCGGCCAAACGCGAAGCGGACGTGGCGCTCGCGCGTGCGCCGCAGGATCCGCGTGCTCACCTGACCATGGCGACCCTGTACCTGCGGGATCGGCAGTTCGAGGCGGCAGCGAAGGCCTTTGACGACACCGTAAAGCTCATTGGCGAAGACGAGCGCGACAACGACCTGGTGATTGCACTGGCCGGTTTGTGCGAGGCGCAGCTTGCGCTCGGCCGCGGTGCCGATGCCGACGCAACGGTTGCTCGTCTGCAGCGACTGGCACCGGACAGCGCGGTGACGCTCTACCTGCGGGCGCGCACCGCGTTCATCGAAGGCGAATACGATCCGGCACGCACCGACCTCGAGCGCATCCTGGCGCGCGATGCGCACAACCGGCCGGCGCAACTCCTGCTCGGCGCAGTCAACTACGCCAGCGGCAACCTGGGCCAGGCGGACATGCATCTCGCCGCAGTGCTCGCCGCAGATCCGGACAACGCGTTCGCACGCCAGTTACTCGCGGAGTCGCGCCTGCGGCAGCGCAAGCCTCGTGAAGCGCTGTCGGTACTCGAGCCGGAGGGCACGGGGCAGCCGAATTCGGCACTGACGTTGGCCCTGGCTGGCACAGCGCGAGTGCAGGCGGGCGACCTCGATACCGGCTTGCAATATCTGGAACGCGGGGCTGCGGCGGGCAGCGCCGACCCGAGCACGATTATCCAGTTGGCGGCGGGTTACATAGCGGCAGGACGCACGGATACCGCGATCCGGATCCTCGATGGACTCAAAGTCGAGGGTGCCGCGAGCTATCGCCGCGACCTCGCGCTCATCACGGCCCAGTTGCGTTCGGGTGATCGCGAAGGCGCGATCAAGCGTGCTGTCGATCTGGCGCGCGATAACCCCAAGGCAGCCGAGGTCCAGGCGCTGGTGGGCGGTCTGCTCGTGAGCGCAGGCGATAACCGCCAGGCACGCGCGCACTTCGAGACCGCTCTGCGGCTCGAACCGCAGAACGCCGCCGCGCATTTGAATCTCGGCAAGCTCGATTTGCTGGAGGGCCATCCCGACCAGGCGGAAAAGCGTTTCCGCGAAGCGCTGCGGCTAAAGCCCGGTGAGCCTGCGGCGCTGGTGGCACTTGCACAGGCCGCGCTGGTGAAAGGCAATCGCGAAGCCGCGGTGAAGTGGCTCGAGACGGCGCGCCAGGAAAACCCGCTTGCTGTCGAGCCACGAGTGCTCCTGGCGCAGTACTACCTTTCGCAGCGCGACCTGCAGCGCGCCGAATCGCTCGCGGGTGAGGCCATCCGGCTCGCGCCCGACAACGCAGCGGCCTTGAACGTGCTCGGTGTGACGCTCGCATCGGCGGGACGCACGCGCGACAGTGTCGATGCGCTCAATCGTGCGGTCGCGGCCAACCCCGAGTCGGCCAAGGCACACTTCAGCCTGGCGAGCGCCTACCTCGCGGCCGGTGATGCTGAGGCAGCGTTGAAGAGCGGGCGCAAGACGCTCGAGCTCGCGCCAACTCATGTTCCTTCAATGGCGTTGGTGGCCGCGCTCGAATCGGCGCGCGGCAACGTCAGAGAAGCGGGCCGGCTGCTCGAACAGATTCGCAAGGTCGATCCGGACTATCCGGCGCTTCCTTTGCTCGAAGGCGAGCTCGCCATGCGCACCGGCAATGCATCAGCGGCGGTGAAGATTTACGACGCTGCTCTCGCCAAGGCGCCGAGTGCAAATCTCTCGCTCCGTTCCTACGCGGCGCGGCGCACGGCGCGCGCCGCTAAGCCGCTCGAGCCCCTCGAACGCTGGCTCGAGACGCACCCCGGCGATACGCGCGTGCGTCTGGTTTATGCGGACGGACTCGCCGCGATGGGTGACGCCAAGGGCTCGATGGCGAACCTCGAACAGCTGCTGCGTGCCGAGCCGGACAACATCGCTGCGCTCAACAATCTCTCCTGGCTCTATCACCAGGCCGACGATGACCGCGCCCTGGCGCTCGCGCAGCGTGCTTATGGCCTTCGGCCGAAGAGCCCGGAGGTCGCCGACACGTACGGGTGGATCCTGCTTGCAGAGGGGAAGGTGCCCGACGCTCTGCGCACGCTCGGCGAGGCAGCGGCTCTTGCACCCCGCCAGCCGGACATCGCGTATCACCATGCGGCGGCGCTGGCTCAAGGCGGCGAGCGGGCGGAGGCCCAGCGCAAGCTGCGGACGCTCCTGGCCGATTACCAAGACTTCAGTGAGCGGAAAGCCGCCCAGGATCTGCTGGCGCAGCTCGACCGATGAGTTACTAACATACTGCATGAAACGTTGCTAACATGTTGCAATTAAAGAGGACATGGGGATGAGCGGGAGAGCGAAAATCGGCTGGCTAGGGAGTCTCTGGCTCCTCGCGATCATGTTCGCCCTGCAAGGCTGTGGAGGCGACAGTGCCACCAAGGCGGTCACACCACCCACCGCCGCGGAATCCGAGTACCGCATCGGCCCGGGCGATCAGTTGCGCATATTCGTCTGGGACCAGCCCGAACTGTCCGGCGAAGTACCGGTGCGACCTGACGGCAACATCTCGGCGCCACTCATTGAGGACGTTCCGGCCGCGGGGAAGACCTCGACGGAACTGGCGCGCGACCTCGAAGCCAAGTTGTCAGAGTTCATCCGCACCCCCAAGGTCAACGTCATCGTCGTTAATTTCCAGGGCACTGCGGCTGACCAGATCAAGGTGGTCGGACAGGCTGCTAATCCACGCGCATTGCCCTGTCGCAGCAACATGACCTTGCTTGACGTAATGATCGAAGTCGGCGGGCTCTCGGAATTTGCCGCCGGGAATCGTGCGCGCGTGATCCGCATGGTTGACGGCAAACAGACAGAAATTCCAGTGAGAATCAAGGACTTGCTGCAGAAAGGTAACATGGAAGCGAACCTGCAGATGAGGTGCGGCGACGTCGTCGTCATCCCGGAATCGATGTTCTGACGGATGCCGGCCAGACGGCCGCAGAAGTGCACCGAACAGCTGTTAAACCCGTCACACACGAAGCCGGACCGCTGCTGTACAACGGCGCGCACGACAAGAACAAAGAAGCACTAGAACTCGGGGGAAGGGCCGAAAAATGCAGGAAATACTGAGCCAGCTGCTCGTCGCATTGCAGGGCATGCTGCGCTATCGCTGGCATGCTCTCGCGTTTGCATGGGCGCTCGCCGTGGTCGGCTGGATCGGCGTGATGGTCCTGCCCGACAACTACGAAGCCCGCGCCAAGGTTTACGTCGACACCGACTCGGTGCTGAAGCCGCTGCTGCGCGGACTCACCGCCGAGAACGACGTCATGACGGAAGTGAACATGATGTCGCGCGCGCTGCTCGCGCAGCCCCAGATGGAAAAGGTGGCGCGCGAGACCGACCTGTACCTGCGCGCCAAGGGACCGAAAGAGTTCGAGCGCCTGATCGATAACATGCGCGAGCGCATCACGATCGAGATGCTGCCGCAGGCGCCAAATCTCTATTCCATCCGCTACCTCGATCACCACCGCGAAATGGCCGAGCGTGTCGTGCGCGAGCTGCTCGATTCGTTCGTCGAGGACACGCGCCTTGCGCAAGGCCAGGACACGAGCAGCGCCCAGCGGTTCCTCGAAGAGCAGATCCGCGCCTACGAGCAGAAACTGCGCGAGGCCGAGGATCGGCTGGCGGCGTTCAAGAAGGAGAACGTCGGCAAGATGCCGGGTGAGGAGGGCGACTACTACGAGCGCCTGCAGGTCGCGATGCAGCGCATGGAAACCCTGCGCGCGGAACTCAAGATCGCGCAGGACAAACGAGATCAGGCCGCACTGCAACTCGAGGGCGAAGAACCCACATTCGGCATCATGAACAACATGGTGGAGAGCGCCAGCCCGTTGGCGGGACAGCTCACCGAAAGTAGAAAGCAGTTGGATAAGCTCCTTCTCAAGTACACCGAGAAGCATCCTGAAGTGCGCGCCCTCAAGGACCGTATTGCGGCGCTTGAAGAGCAGATGAAAACCGAGAAGACGGGAGGTGTTCCGCAGGTCAAGACGAGCGAGCTCGCTGTGATCAATTCAATAGATCAGAACCCCGTCTACCAGCAGATGAAAATGGCGCTCAGCAGCGCCGAAATCGTTCTGACCGAGACACGCAGCAAGCTGCGCGAGACGGAAAAGGAAGTGGCGTCATTGCGCGCCAGCGTGAACACGATCCCGGAGGTCGAGGCGAAGCTCGCACAGTTGAACCGCGATTACGAGGTGAACAAGGCGCAGCACTCTGCGCTCCTTAAGAGCCTCGAGTCGGCGAAGTTGTCGGAGGACGTCGAGCAGAGCCGCGACGACGTACGCTTCCGCGTGATCGAGCCGCCGGTGGCGCCGCTGCGCCCGGTGTCGCCGAACCGCCCGTTGTTCGTGGCCGTGGTCCTCCTGGGCGCGATCGCCGCAGGCTGCGGCCTCGCGTTCCTCATGCACCAGTTGAACCCGGTATTCGCCACTCGCCAGTCCTTGCGCGACTCCCTCGCCGACATGCCGGTCCTGGGCTCGGTCACGCTGGCGTTGAGCCCCAAACAGGTGGCCGTCGAGCGCCGCGACCGGTTGCGGCTCGCTGCCGCCGCCGGGTTGTTGGTGGTCGCGTTCGTCATCGCGCTGGTGCTCGAGCCGTACGCGTCGGTCTGGTTGCAGGGACTGCTGAAGGGATAGCGCATGAGCATCGTAGAAAAGGCCATCGGGAAGCTTCGTGACGAGGCGCGCGCCGCTGCAGCGGCCGCCGCGGCAACAGGCGAGCGGCGCCGGTCCGAGCCGGCGCCGTTGACCCGACCGGAGGTGCACGTCGAGCGCGCGCCATTCATTGCACCGCGGCCCGTGCCGACGGAGGACTGCGTTGCACCGGGCGCGCCCCTGCATATCGACCTCGAGGCATTGCGCGCTTCGGGCGCGCTAGCGGCGCAAAGCGCCGAGCGCCAGCTGGCCGACGAATACCGACGCATCAAGTGGCCGGTGCTCGAGCGCGCTTTCAAGCGCGCGGAGGCCGCCAATGCGGACGGATCGCTGGTCATGGTGACGAGCGCCCTGCCGGGCGATGGCAAGACGTTCACAGCACTCAATCTGGCATTGAGCATTGCGCGCGAGCGCGATTCCTCGGTGCTCTTGATCGACGCGGATGTCGCCAAGGCTCACATGACCGATCTGCTCGGTATTCGCGGGCGGCCGGGCCTGACCGACCTGCTCGAGAAGCCGGGAATGGATCCCGCTTCAGTAATCCAGGCCACCGACATCGACGGCTTGCGCGTGATGGCCGCCGGGCAGCGGCACGATTCGCTGCCGGAGCTCATGGCGAGCCAGCGCATGCGCGACCTGACCGCGCAGCTCGCGGCGCGCAATCGCGACCGCGTCATCATTTTCGATTCCTCGCCACTGCTCGCCACCAACGAATCGCAGGTGCTCGCCAAGCTGGTGGGACAGATCCTGCTCGTGGTGCGGGCCAACGGCACACCGCGCGCCGCTGTGGAGGAGGCGGTGGCACTGCTCGATCGCAGCAAGTACGTCGGCCTGGTGCTCAATCAGCTGCGCAACCTGTTCGGCCTCGGCAGCTACTACTCCGGTCACTACAACTATAACTACGGCGGCAGCCAGGGCTAACGCCACAGGGGGCATCATGTTGGGAAAATCGCGCCGCACGCTGGCGCCGTTCATGGCGGTGGCCGCAACGGCCGCGATGACTGCACAAGCCGCAAATTGGACCGTTGAACCGGAGTTTGCGCTGGCAGGAACCTATACTGACAACGTGCTGCTCGCGCCCGAGGGGCTCGAGGAAGACGATTTCGTCACCGAGATTCGCCCCTCCATCAGCTTCGAGGCCGAAGGCACGCGCTTCGATGCGGACATCGACTACCAGTTCCAGTATTTCTCGTTTTCCGAAGACAGCGACCGCGATACCTCGTACCACAACTTCGCGGCGACCACGACCACGTGGATCATCCCCGACCGGTTTCAGTTCGATCTCAACGGGGCCTATGGCCAAACGCTGGTCGATCCCACGGACCCGATCCCGGTCAGCAACGTGCTGGTGAGCGAGAACCTCACCGACTACTGGTCGGCCGACGCCGCACCATCGTTCCGTCAGCCCCTGGGTTCCCGCACCAGCCTGCTGCTCGCGTACTCCTACGGCATCGTGCGTTATCCCGATTTCGACTTGAGCGTCGGCAACAACATCGACAGCGTCGACCGGCAGCGCTACGCGATCGAACTCGGCAGCGACGAGGACGAAGAGGACCGTTTCGGCTGGCAGTTGAGCGCCCGGCGCGTTCAGGCGGACTACGAAGACTTCGACCGGTTCAAGCAGGACGAAGTGGCTGCCGAGCTGAGCGTTCCCTTGAGCCGTGAGTTCGCACTGGTGGGCCGCGGCGGTTACGAGTCGGACGTCGAAGAAGACCCGCGCGGCGGTGGCCTGGATGAGGATTTCTGGGAGGCGGGAATGCGCTGGGAGCCGAGCGGCCGCAATCGTATCGAATTGCGCGCGGGGCAGCGCTATTACGGCAACACCTATTTCGCACAGTGGGACATGAACGGGGCGCGCTTCGACGCCAACGTGTTGTACCAGGAGACTCCCACGACTCTTGCGATCGAGCAGCTGAACCCGAATCGCGTGCTGGTGCGCACCGGTAGCAACCCCGGCTTCGACATCGTGGCGCTCACCAACGACGTCTATATCAACAAGGAAGGCACGGCGGTCCTCACCTGGGGCCTGTCGCGCAGCGATCTCGTGCTCACTGCCCGCGACGTGCGCCGAGAGTATGTGAACACCGCCGATGACGATCGCGAGACGGGCGCCGGTCTTGCGTGGTATTGGCGGATTGGCCCGCGCACGCAACTCACCAGCGGCCTCTACGCGGGCCGGGTCGAATTCCGCGAAACCGACGTGATCGACAAGCTCAGGCAGGCGACGCTCGGCATGTCGCGGCGGCTGGGGGCACGCACCCTCATCGATCTCACGTTGCGCTATGACCAGCGGCGTTCGAATGCCGTGCAGAACGTCAACGACTACACCGAGCAGGCTGCCGTTCTCACCTTCACGCGTGTCTTCGGCGGCAGCAACGAAATGGCGCTCGGCAGCCGCGACAACATGCCCCGGCTGAGAATGTGAGGGCGGGAAACACCAGGCATGCAGAGCGTCAGTTTCCTTCCCGAGCACGAGCGCCTGGCGTGCGACTCCCCGGTGAATGCAATGTCCGTGGATGTCGAGGACTGGTTCCAGGTGTCGGCATTCGAGGGCAGTATTGCGCGTTCGAGCTGGGACTCGCTCGACTGTCGCGTGGAGCGCAATGTCGAGCGCATTCTCGGCCTGTTCGAGGAGGCGGGCATCAAGGCGACGTTCTTCACGCTCGGCTGGATCGCTGAGCGTTACCCGCAGGTGGTGCGCTCGATCGTCGGCGCCGGGCACGAGCTCGCGAGCCACGGTTACAGCCATGTGCGTGCCACGGAGCAGAGCGAGCGCGAATTCCGCGAGGACGTGACGCGCACCAAGGCGATGCTCGAGGATTTGAGCGGCGTCGCGGTCAATGGCTATCGCGCGACCAGCTATTCGATCGACCGGCGCAATCTCTGGGCGCTCGACGAGTTGCAGCGCGCGGGCTATCGCTACAGCTCGAGCATCTATCCAATCCGTCACGATCTGTACGGCATGCCGGACGCTCCGCGATTCGCCTTTCGCACTCGTCCCGGCGCCATTCTCGAAATCCCCATCACGACCATCGATCTCGGACCGAAGCGCATCCCATGCGGCGGTGGCGGCTTCTTCCGCCTCTTCCCCTATGCCTGGTCGCGCTGGGCATTGCGCCGTGTAAATCAAGACGAGCGCCAGCCAGGTGTCTTCTACTTTCACCCTTGGGAGATCGATCCGCAGCAGCCGCGGGTCAGTCACGCGCCGCTGCGCTCGCGCGTGCGTCACTATCTCGCGCTCGAGCGCATGGAACCTCGCTTGAAGCAGCTATTGCGCGACTTCCGCTGGTCGCGCATGGATCACGCTTTCGCGCTGGTGCACGCGCCATGAATGCCGTGCTGGCGAGCGCGCCGGTGCTCGAGGTGCGCCGGCGCACGTCCGCCGATGACGGCGCATGGGACCACTTCGTCCGCTCCCATCCGCAAGGCACGTTTTTCCACCTGTCCGCGTGGGCCGGAGTGATCGAGCGTTCGTTCGGTCATCGTGGGCACTACCTGCTCGCCCAGCGGGGTGGTGCCATCGAAGGCGTGTTGCCGCTCGTGCACCAGAAGAGCCTGCTGTTCGGCAACGCGCTCATGTCGATTCCGTTCGGCGTGTACGGTGGCGCGCTCGCGACCAACGCGGACGCGGCGCGTGCCCTCATCGAGGCCGCCACGGCCGTGGCGCGTGAACTGGGCGTCGACTACCTGGAACTGCGCAATCGCGAGCCAGCTGATCTCGACTGGCCGACGCGCGATCTGTACGTGACATTCCGCAAGCAACTCGCGTCCACGGAGGAAGCGAACTTCCTGGCCATCCCCCGCAAGCAGCGCGCGATGGTGCGCAAGGGCATCGACGCCGGGTTGCGTACGGAAATTGATGCGGGCACCGAACGGTTCTACCTGGCGTACGCGGAAAGCGTGCGCAACCTGGGCACGCCCGTGTTCGCACACCGCTATTTTCGGGAACTGCGCCGCGCCTTCGGCGCGGACTGCGAAATCCTCACGACGCTTCATGGCGACAAGGTCGCGGCGAGCGTGCTGAGCTTCTACTTCCGCGACGAGGTGCTTCCCTATTACCACGGTGGCACGGCGATGGCGCGTGAGTACAAGGCGAATGACTTTCTCTACTGGGAGCTGATGCGTCGCGCCGGCGCGCGCGGCGTGCGCCTCTTCGACTATGGTCGCAGCAAGCGGGACACGGGCTCGTTCGCTTTCAAGGAGCACTGGGGATTCGAACCGGCCCCGCTTCATTACCAGTACTACCTGGTGCGTGCCCGCGAAGTTCCGAATCTGAGCCCCACGAATCCCAAGTACCGGATGTTCATCCGCGCCTGGCAGCATCTGCCGTTGCCGGTATCGCGCGCCGTCGGTCCGTTGCTCGCGCGGAGCCTGGGATGAGCGCGCGCCCGGATCTGCTCTACCTGGTGCATCGCATTCCTTATCCGCCGGACAAGGGCGACAAGATCCGCTCGTTTCACCTCCTCGAGGGACTCGCATCGCAATATCGCGTGCACCTGGGCGCCTTTGTCGACAATGCACGTGATTGGGAATACGCCGCAGCGCTCAGGCACTGGTGTGCATCGCTCGAGTTGCGGCCGCTGGTGCCGTGGCGCGCGACCTTGCGCAGTGCTCGGGGTCTCTTCACCGGTGAACCGCTGACCGATCCCTACTACTGCGACGCGGCGATGCACGCTTGGGTGAGGGCGACGCTCGCACGCGAGCGAGTCCGTGCGATCGTGGTGCTGTCCTCGTCGATGGCGCAATACGTGCCCGACGCTCAGACGCGTGGCACACGCTGTGTGGTCGATTTCGGTGATGTCGATTCCGACAAGTGGCTGCAGTACGCGACCAGTGCCCGCTGGCCGATGTCGTGGGTCTACCGGCGCGAGGGCTTGCGGCTCGAGCAACGGGAAGGCCACATCGCGCGCATGAGTCACGCGAGTGTCTTCGTGTCGCACGCCGAAGCGGAACACTTCCGGCGCCTGCACCCGGACACGCGCCAGCGCGTTTACGCCGTGCCCAACGGGGTCGATGCCGCACGCTTTTCGCCTGCGCATCCCTTGTATACGCCGTACGCACCGGATGAGCGCGCGCTGGTCTTCACTGGCGCCATGGATTACTGGGCCAACGTCGATGCGGTGAGTTGGTTCGCCCGTGATGTGCTCCCGGCCATTCGCGCGCGCGAGCCGCGGGCGCGATTCTGGATCGTGGGGTCGAATCCCACGGCAGCCGTGCGTGCACTGGGAGCGCTCGAGGGTGTCAGCGTCACCGGCCGTGTTCCCGACGTACGTCCCTATTTGCGGCATGCGACCTTCGCGGTGGCGCCTCTGCGGCTCGCGCGCGGTGTGCAGAACAAGGTGCTGGAAGCCATGGCCATGGCCTGCCCGGTACTTGCGACGTCCGCAGCTACGCGCGGTATCGATGCCGCGACGCCGCCGGGTGTCGTCATCGCCGATTCCCCCGAGTCACTCGCGCAGGAAGCGCTCGCGTTGCTCGAAGCCGATGATCTCGCGTCGCGTGGCGCCGCGGCGCGTCGTTACGTGACCGAGCGCTTCGACTGGGACGCCAGCCGCCGCGCATTTCTTGCCCTGTTGACCGGTGAGCCAGGCGGATCGTTGTTGCGTGTGCATGACGGAGGGCGGCCGTGAATACTGCCGCGAGCGCCGTCGGCTCGACTCACGTGGGAGAACGCGTCCTGCGTAACCCCCTGTTGGCCGTAGTGCTCGCGTGGCTCGCCGTCGCGATCGTGCTGCGTGAGACATTCGCGGAGATGTGGCGTGCCTGGGGAGCTTCAGGGACGTTCACGCATGGCTACGTCATTTTTCCGATCGTGATCTACCTGCTCTGGTATCGGCGTGAGCGCTGGCAAGGACTGCCGATGCGGCCGAGCCTGCTCGGCGTGGTGTTGGTGGCGCTTGCATTTGCGCTGTGGCTCGCGGGATCGCTCCTGCACCTCAATGTCGCTATGCAATTCGGCGCGGTGGCGGCGCTCGTGTCCGCCGTCGTTGCGGTCGCCGGAGTCGAGATCTTTCGCGCCGCCATGTTTCCGCTTCTTTTCATGTTCTTCGCGGTCCCGGTGGGTGAGGAACTGGTGCCGTGGCTCATGGACTTCACCGCACACTTCACCGTTGGCGCGCTCAATGCGGTCGGGATCCCCGTATACGCCGAGGGTCACCTTATCTATATCCCCACTGGAACCTTTTCGGTCGAGAAGGCCTGCAGTGGCATTCGCTATCTGTTTGCGTCGATTGTTCTCGGCACGCTGTACGCACACCTCTTCTACCGCAGCACCTGGCGGCGCGTGTTATTCGTGGCGCTCTGTGCGCTCGTGCCGCTGCTCGCGAATGGCTTGCGCGCGTTCCTGATCGTGATTCTCGCGCACGTGAGCCGCAACGAGATCGCAGTCGGCGTCGACCACCTGATCTACGGTTGGATCTTCTTCGGTTTCGTCATGCTGCTCGTGTTCTGGATCGGGCGCGCCTTTGCCGAGCCTGCTGCTACCGAACCCGCCGGAACGCCGGCCGTACCGACGACTGCCGCGAGCCCCGGTTGGCTCAATCCATGGATCGCGCTCAGTCTGGTGCTCGCGTTGTTGATTGGAATGCGAGGCGCCGAAGCGACATTGGAGCGTCGGGATACCAGGGCCACCGTTTCGAGCGCGCTCGCCCAGGTTCCTGCGCCTCATTCCGGCTGGACCGGGCCCATCACGATGTCGAGCAACTGGCAGCCACAATTCGCCGGCCCGAGCCACGTCCTGACCGCGGCGTATCTGCACGGTGCCCATCCCGTCGACGTTGCATTGCTCAGCTATGCAGAAGAGCGGGCGGGCACGGAGCTCGTCAACTCGGAGAACCGCCTGTTCGATCCGGACCATTGGACGTGGCTCAGTGAGCGATCTCTGCAGGTCGCGTTGCCCGACGGGCAACAGGTGCCGGTGTTCGCGGTGCAGGTGCGACGCGGTCTGACGCGACGCTCCATCTGGCGCATCTTCGTGGTCGGTGAGCGCGCCGTGAGCGGCGGGCTCGCCGCAAAGTTCGCGCGGGCACAGGCGATCCTGCGTGGCGAAGACGGCGCGGGCACGGCGCTCGTGGTCTCGGCCGAGCAGACCGGCGAGAACGCCGCGCCGGAGCCCGAAGTTCGCGAGTTCCTCGTGACCTACTATCCGCAGCTGTTGAGCTGCCTGCGGGACACGCCGGCCGGATCAGCGGCTTGCGCGCCGGCTCCATGAGCACACCGCGGAGCGCCAGCGTGACCGAGATGGCAACAGCGGCGACCACCGGGACGAGCGGCGCTCCGCTCGTTGTGCACATCGTGCATCGCCTCGACGTCGGTGGTCTGGAGAATGGCCTGGTGAACCTGATCAATCACCTGCCGGCAGCGCGTTACCGGCACGCCATCGTCTGTCTGACCGAGGCGACCGACTTCCGCCGGCGCATCCGCCGTGCGGACGTGGAGGTACATGCGCTGGGCAAGCGGCCGGGCAAGGATCCGGGTGCCTACTGGCGATTGTGGAAGCTGCTGCGCGCGTTGCGTCCCGACATCGTACACACCCGGAACCTGGCCACGCTCGACTGCCAGTTTGTAGCGGCGCTCGCCGGTATTCGCGGACGAGTGCATGGCGAACATGGCTGGGATGTCTATGACCTGCATGGCACCAGCAGCCGCTATCGCCTGTTGCGCCGTGCGGCCGCGCGCGTGGTTGGCCGGTTCGTCACGATGTCACGCGACCTCGAGCGCTGGCTGGTGAGTGACGTCGGCGTGCCGGCGCGCAATGTCACGCAAA
>DATIEU010000022.1:0-8503 GCA_035455565.1 Steroidobacteraceae bacterium
AGGCGAGCGATTCGCCGATCATCGCCTGATGGCCGCCGGCCATCCCCGCCTGTCGTTCGAGCTCGACACATTCAACGAACTGTGGCGTACCAGCGGCGGTCGCGAGCACTATCGCCGCGATGCCGACTATCTCGCACGCAAGCCCGTCGCCGCCGGCAGTGACACCTGGGTCAGCGGGTTGCTCGAGGCTGCGCAGGCACAGCTCGCGCAGATGCGCGGTGCGCACGCGCAATCCAGCGCCGGCCTGCCGGAGTTTGCGCTTTACAACTGCTATTCCTGTCATCGCGCGATGCGCTTCAACTATGGCGAGGAACGCGGGCTGGCTTCCGACCTGGCGCCCGGGAGTCTGCGGCTCGACGACAGCCGCCTCGTGATGCTGAGCGCCGTATTTGCGGCACTCAATCCTGACGACGACGCCGCGTTGCGCACGCAAACGGCGCACCTGCATCGTGCCGCCAGCGACGGTCGCGAGCCGTTGGCACGAGCGAGCGCCGGGCTCGGCGAATGGCTGGCGCAGGCAGGTGGTCGCGTGGTCGCACGCCCACTGAGCATCGCGCAGAAGCATTCGATTCTCGAGAACCTGGTGAAAGGCGCGAAGCACGGCGAGTACGCGGATTACGCCGCCGCGGAACAGGCCGCGATGGCGATCGTCCTGCTGCTCGCAGAGACGGGACGCGACCAGGCGTTGAAGCCCGAGATCGACGCGCTGTTCGCGGCCCTGGCGGATGACGCGCGCTACGACTCGAGTCGTTACGCGAGGCTGCTCGAAAAAGTCAAAGAGTGACGCGTGTCACACTTGCCGCCCGTCGGTGAAATTTACAGAAAATCGGCCCGCGCGCCGGGATGAGCGAGCCAAATCCTTGATCGGCGGAGCGGTCGATCCGCTGGTGTAGCTCTTGCATCCTTTCCTGGAGGGGAAAGAGCGTGCGCATAAACCAAGAGCGGGTTGAGCCTGCGTCCCAATCGACGACCAATCTCGTTTTGAGGCAGTTGCGTGGCTTGTCCGGCGCGTCCGCCGAGCGGCGTGCCCGGAGCGAGCGCCGGCGACTGACGTTTTGGTCGGTTCTCTATGGGGGATTCCGGCCGCGCCGCCGGCACGCGCGCCGCACAGACGAGACGGCGCTGCCCGTGGTCGACTGGCACGAGGCGCACCTGTTCGCGGCCGCGGTCGGCATCATGCTGCTCTGCCTGATCGATGCCATCCTCAGCATGATGTTCATCATGGGCGGCGCCCGCGAGCTCAATCCCCTCATGGACAAACTCATCGCGATGGATGGTGCGCTGTTCGCCGTGACCAAGGTCGCGCTGACCGGATTTGGCATCGGCGTGCTCGTGCTCCTCGCCCGGCTGCGATTGTTCGGACGCATCCGCGTCGTCCAGGCCCTGTACGCCGTGCTCGTCATCTATGTTCTGCTCGTCGCGTACGAGCTGCTGATCCTTTCGAGCTACTTCATCAGCTGATCTCCCGCAGCTGCGGCTTGCCGGCGTCGCGGGTTTCGCATTCGGATGCCTTCGGCTACACTAGCCCGCCGCACACCTAGGTCATTGATTTTCCGAATGAACGACTCCCTGAGCGAGCAGTACGCGAGCTCCCTGCTGTATGGCGGCAACGGTCCGTACGTGGAGGCGCTGTACGAGCAGTACCTCCGCGACCCGGGCTCCGTGGCGCCGGAGTGGCGCACCTATTTCGACCGTCTTCGCGGCACCGCGAGCGAAACCGCCCACGGCCCAATCCTCGAGTCGCTGCGGGAGCGGGCGCGACGCGGTAGCGCGCGCGGCTCCGACCAGCTGCACGAGGCCAATGCCAAGCAGGGGGCCGTCTCGCGCCTGATCCAGGTGTATGCGAACCGCGGCCACCTGATCGCCCGGCTCGATCCGCTCGGTCTCACGAAGCGGCCCGTGCCCAAGGTGCTCGAGCTCGAGTACTTCGGGCTCTCGGACGCCGATCTCGACCATGAATTCTTCACCGGCAGCCGCACCGGCGCGATCGCGCCGGTCATGAAGCTCGCGGACATCATCGAGCAGCTGCGCTTCATCTACTGCGACACCATCGGCGCCGAGTTCGCCCACGTTTCCGATTCCGACGAACGCCTGTGGCTGCAGGCCCGGTTCCAGGACGGGCGCATCCAGCAGCGGTTCACGGCCGAAGAAAAGCGCAACCTCCTCTGGCAGCTCACGGCCGCCGAGGGGCTCGAGCGTTACCTGCACACCAAGTACGTCGGCCAGAAGCGCTTCTCGCTCGAAGGCGCCGACAGTTTCATCCCGCTGCTCGACGACCTGATCCAGCGAATCGGCGTCGCGGGCGCCCAGGAAAGCGTCATCGGCATGGCCCACCGGGGACGCCTGAACGTGCTGGTGAACATCCTGGGAAAGCCAGCGAGCCTGCTGTTCTCCGAGTTCGAAGGCCGTTACGACGCGGACCAGACGCGCGGCTCCGACGATGTGAAGTATCACAAGGGCTTCTCGGCCGACCTGAAGACGCCGCGCGGCAACGTGCACGTGGCGCTGGCCTTCAATCCCTCGCACCTGGAGGTGGTCGACCCGGTCGTCGAGGGCTCGGTACGCGCGCGCCAGGAACGCTGTGGCGATGCGCGCGGGGAGCTCATCGTGCCCGTGCTGGTGCATGGCGATGCGGCCTTCGCCGGGCAGGGCGTGGTCATGGAGACCCTGCAACTCTCGCAGGCACGCGGGTTCCGAACCGGCGGCACCATTCACGTGATCATCAACAACCAGGTTGGCTTCACCACCAGTAATCCCGAGGACGCGCGCTCCACGCAGTATGCGAGCGACGTCGCGAAGATGATCGAAGCGCCGATCTTCCACGTGAACGGCGACGATCCCGAGGCGGTGACGTTCGTGGAACGGCTCGCGGTCGAGTACCGCATGAAGTTCCACAAGGACATCGTCATCGACCTGATCTGCTATCGACGCCACGGGCACAACGAGGCCGACGAGCCGGCTGCCACTCAGCCGCTCATGTACAAGACCATCCGTCAACATCCGAGTCCGCGGAAGATCTATGCGGACCGCCTGGTTGCCGAGGGTGTGCTGAGCGAGGCGCAGGCGGCTGCGATGATCGAGCAGTACCGCCAGGGGCTCGACGAGGGCAAGCCGCAGGCGCGTGCGGCGCTCGGCCTGATCGGCAACAAGTACACGGTCGACTGGTCGCGCTATTTGCAGGCCGACTGGCACGAGAGCGTGCGCACGGCCGTGGATCTCGAGCTCTTGCGGAGCGTGGGCCGGCCGCTCACGGAAGCGCCGGCGGAAATTGCGCTCCAACCGCGTGTGGCGCAGGTCGTCTCCAACCGCCAGAAGATGCTGGCGGGCGAATTGGCCCTCGACTGGGGCTGCGCCGAGTCGCTCGCCTATGCGACGCTCTTGAACGATGGATTTCCCATCCGCCTGGTCGGCCAGGACACCGCGCGCGGCACGTTTTTCCATCGCCATGCCGTCCTGCACTGCCAGGCGAGCGGCAAGACCTATGTGCCGTTGCAACACGTCGCGGCCGGGCAGGCGCGCTTCAACGTGATCGATTCGGTGCTGTCGGAGGAAGCGGTGATGGGGTTCGAGTACGGCTACTCGACCACCGATCCGCAGACGCTCGACATCTGGGAAGGCCAGTTCGGCGACTTTGCCAACGGCGCGCAGGTGATCATCGACCAGTTCATCAGCTCGGGCGAGGCGAAGTGGGGACGGGTCTGCGGGCTGACGCTCTTCCTGCCGCACGGCTACGAGGGGCAGGGGCCGGAGCACTCCTCGGCGCGACTCGAACGCTTCCTGCAGCTCTGCGCCGAAGCGAACATGCAGGTGTGCGTGCCTTCGACCCCCGCGCAGATGTTCCACATGCTGCGCCGGCAGATGCTGCGCTCACTGCGCAAGCCACTGATCGTCATGACGCCGAAGAGCCTGCTGCGTCACAAGCAGTCGGTATCGGAGCTCAAGGAGCTCACACACGGGCGGTTCCAACAGATCATCACCGACGCGAGCGAGCGGCCCGCGGCGGCGGTGCGACGCGTGGTCTTCTGCAGCGGCAAGGTGTACTTCGATCTGCTCGAGCAGCGCGAGCAACGTGACCTGCGCGATGTGGCCCTGGTGCGCGTCGAGCAGCTCTACCCGTTCCCGACCGACGAGTACGCCGCCATCATTGGCCGTTACAGCGCCGCGCGCGAGATCGTCTGGTGCCAGGAGGAACCGCAGAACCAGGGTGCCTGGTACCAGATCCGTCACCGGCTCCAGGAGCCGCTCGGTACCAAGCACGTCCTGCTCTATGCTGGCCGCGCACCCGCAGCGGCGCCGGCGACGGGCATTCACCAGCTGCACGAAGAGCAGCAGCAGGGCCTGGTGCGTGCGGCGCTCGAAGCCACCGCCACGGAAAGCTCCGGTCGTGAAACCGCGCGCCTCAAGTCCATCGCCATCAGGAAGACCTCATGACTATCGAAGTGCGTGTGCCGCAGCTCCCGGAATCGGTGGCGGATGCGACGCTGGTGGCCTGGCGCAAGCAACCGGGTGACGCGGTCGAGCGCGATGAAAATCTCGTCGACCTCGAGACCGACAAGGTGGTGCTGGAAGTGCCGGCGCCCACGAACGGCGTGTTGCGTGAGCTCAAGGTCGAAAACGGCGCAACGGTTACGAGCGGACAGGTGCTCGCGATTCTCGAAGAGGGCGCCGCGGCCGCGCCTGCACCCAGGAAGGAATCGGCACCCGCGAAACCTGCACCCGCGCCAAGGGCCGAGCCGAAGAGAGATGACGCGGTCAGCGCGAAGCTGAGTCCTTCAGTGCGCCGGCTGGTGGAAGAAAACCGGCTCGATCCCACGCAGATCGCAGGCTCCGGACGCGACGGGCGACTCACCAAGTCCGACGTGGTCGACTACCTGCAGAAGCCGGCGACGCCCGAAGCTCGTCGGACGGCGAGCGAGCCTGCGGCGGCGAAGCCCGCCACACCAGGAACACGCGCGGACCGACGCGTGCCGATGACGCGGTTGCGTAGCCGCATCGCGGAACGCATGGTGCAGGCGCAGAGCACCCAGGCACTGCTCACGTCGTTCAACGAGATCGATCTCAAGGCGGTGCAGGACTTGCGTGCGCGCTACAAGGAGCGCTTCGAAAAGGAACACGGCGTGCGGCTCGGTCTCACCTCGTTCTTCGTCAAGGCGGCGGTCGAAGCGCTCAAGCGCTTTCCTGTCGTTAACGCCTCTGTCGAGGGCAACGACATCGTGTATCACGAGTACTACGACATCGGCGTGGCTGTTTCGACCGACCGCGGTCTCATGGTGCCGATCCTGCGCGACGCCGACCGCATGAGCTTCGCGGACATCGAGCGCCGCGTCGCTGACTATGCGACCCGCGCCCGCGAGGGCACGATCAAGCTCGAGGAGCTCACCGGCGGCACCTTCAGCATCACCAATGGCGGCGTATTCGGCTCGTTGATGTCGACCCCGATCGTCAATTCGCCGCAGAGCGCGATCCTCGGGCTACACAAGATCCAGGAACGGCCCGTCGTGGTCGAGGGCCAGGTTGTGGCGCGGCCCATGATGTACGTCGCGCTCACCTACGATCACCGCATCATCGACGGCCGCGAGGCCGTGCTATTCCTGGTGGCCATCAAGGAAGGCCTCGAGGACCCGGCGCGCATGGTTTTTGGGATCTGAAAGGACGGGGACTCTTATATATATGGCGGATACCTTCGACGTGATCGTCATCGGCGGCGGCCCGGCCGGTTACCCGGCAGCCATTCGCGCCGGTCAGCACAAGCTCAAGGTCGCCTGCATCGACGAATGGAAGAACCCCGATGGCACCTATGCTTTCGGCGGCACCTGCCTGAACGCCGGGTGCATTCCATCGAAAGCCCTGCTCGAATCATCGGAGCTCTATCACCGTGCCCAGGTTGAGTTCGCGGTGCACGGCATCAAGCTCGGCAACGTCGGGCTCGATCTTGCGGCCATGCAGAAACGCAAGGCCGCCATCGTCAAGACGAGCACCAACGGCATCAACGCGCTCTTCAAGGCCGCGGGCGTCACCGGCCTGCAGGGTCACGGCAAGCTGCTCAAGGATCGCAGAGTCGAGTTCACCGCCGCCGACGGGAAGAAGCGCGAGCTGCAGGCGAAGAACATCGTGCTCGCTCCGGGATCCGTGCCGATCGAGCTCAAGTCCGCGCCCTTCGACCGCGAACGCATCGTCGATTCCTGGGGCGCGCTCGAATTCGCGACCGTGCCGAAACGGCTCGGAGTCATCGGTGCGGGTGTGATCGGGCTGGAGCTCGGCAGTGTCTGGCGCCGCCTGGGAAGCGAAGTCGTGATGCTCGAGGCGCTGCCGGATTTCCTGCCGATGGCGGACCAGGCGCTCGCACGCGAGGCGCTCAAGCACTTCAAGAAGCTGGGCCTCAACATTCGGCTCGGCGCCAAGGTCACAGGTGCCACCGTGGCCAAGTCGCTCGTCACCGTGCGCTATACGGATGCGAGCGGCGACCAGGAGATCGAGGTCGACCAACTGGTCGTCGCCGTCGGCCGTCGGCCGTACACGCGCGACCTGCTGGCCGAGGGGACCGGGGTGCAGCTCGATGAGCGGGGCTTCATCAAGGTCGACCAGGAGTGCCGCACGGACGCGGAAAACGTCTGGGCCGTCGGCGACGCGGTGCGCGGACCGATGCTCGCGCACAAGGGCAAGGAAGAGGGGGCGATGGTCGCCGACCTGATCGCGGGTGAATTCGCCGAGGTGAACTACAGGACGGTGCCGTCCGTGATCTATACCGCGCCCGAGATCGCGTGGGTGGGCAAGACCGAGGAGGAAGTGAAGCAGAGCGGCCGGCCCTACAAGGTCGGCACCTTCCCCTTCGCCGCAAGCGGCCGCGCGCGCGCCATGGAATCGACCGGCGGCTTTGCCAAGATTATTTCGGCGGCCGACGACGATGAGGTCCTCGGCGTGCACATCATCGGAGCGATGGCGGGCGAGCTGATCGCCGAGGCGGTGCTCGCGATGGAGTATTCGGCCAGCACCGAGGATATTCAGCGCACCATTCACGCGCACCCGACGCTCAGCGAAGCGCTGCACGAAGCGGCGCTCGCGGCTGACAAGCACGCGATCGATTTCCCCAACCGCTAGGGCAGAGCTGCCCCAGGGTCAGTCCGCGAGCTCGAACCTGACGCGCGTCTTGATGCGCAGCGTCGGGTCCACGGCATCCGCCGGCCGCGGCTCGAACTTCCACTGCCGTACGGATGACAGCGCGGCGCGATCGAAACGGGCGCGCGGCTGCGCCGCTTCGACGCGTGCGTCGGTGACGTCCCCCGCGGCGCTGACCAGGAAGCTCACATCGACCCAGCCCTCGATGCCGTCCTCGAGCGCATCGTTCGGATACTTGGGGGCCACATATTTCGTCCGCTTCGGCGCGACGGGCTGCGGAATGCGCGGCGCGACCGGAGCCGGGGAACGCGCCGTGCGCAGCGCCGTCTCCGCCGCGGCGAGATCGGCACCCGCGTAGCCGAGTGCCGTGGCGCCGCCCAGCAACACCGCCGCGTTCTCGAACTGGCGTTGCGTGGTGGCCGTCTGCGCGCCGCTCACGAGCTTGGCGCCGAGGCTCGAGATCGCGCCATCGAGGCCGGGGTACGCGGGATCGAGGTCGTGCAACTTCGTGAGGTAGTAGACCGCGCTATCCTGCGCCGGCTCGAGCAGGCGATTCTCCTGCGTGCGGCGCACGCCGAGTGCAAGCAGATCGCCCTTGCCTTTCTGCTCGTACGCTGCGGTGAGCGCCGCCTGCAGGCGAGTGACCTCGGCGGCATCCACTTCGAGGTCGCGCGCCTCCTTGATCCAGTTGCGGGCCGCGTCGAACTGGCGTGCCCCGATTGCGGCGTCCGCTTCAATGACAACCCGATCGCGCAGGTTCTGTGTGACCTGCAGGACGGCGAGGTTTGCGGCGTCGATGCGTTGCGCGCTACGGACGAAGAACTTGGCGCTGTCATCGGGAGGTGTGACGAGGCGGCCCTGCGCCAGGCGCTGGCGCGCGCCGTCGAGCAGCCGGCCGACCTCGGCGTTGCGCTCGCGTTCGCTCAAAGCGGCTTGCGCTGCCGCCACTTCGGTCGATGCGCCCGGCGTCACCTGCTGGGCTTGCGAGAGCAGCTCCTGCGCCTCGCGCAGATCGCCCTGCGTCGCCGATTGCCGTGCCTGGAGCAGGAGGCGCTCCTGCTGATCCTTCTTGAGCTGGGTATCGAGAAACAGCAGCCGCTTGTGATCCGGCCGCACGCGACGCACGGTTGCGAGCGCCGCCGCAGCCGCCTCGAGCTCGCCCTCGACCATGAGCGCCTCGGCTTGCTGAATGTAGTGATCGGCAATGCGGTTGAGCCCGGCGGTCGCACTGGGTTGCGCCGGATCGAGCCTGAGGGTTTCTTCATAGAAGTGGAGTGCGCTCGAGGTCTCAGGCTCGACGTAGCGTCCGGCGCGGTAGGCCTGCTCGGCCGAAAACAGCGCACGGTCGATATCCACCTGGCGCTGGTCGACCGTCGGCGTGCGGTCC
>DATIEU010000023.1:0-4629 GCA_035455565.1 Steroidobacteraceae bacterium
CGCCGACCACGATGAGATCCGTGTTGGTGTCGATGCCCGCCTGGCGAGTGCCGAGCGGCTCCATGCGCAGCGTGAAGTTCGGGTTGAGCACACCCGGAACGCGCTCCTGGCCGCCGAGATCGACGCCGAACGGGTTGTAGATGCTCTGCGCGGAAATCACGACGTCGTCGTTGCGCGAGTCGAACGGGAGCGGCGCGATCTGCCAGCTCGAAGTGGTGTAGTTGTGCAGGTACTCGCCGTACACCTCGACGCCGCCGCCGATGTCGTAGCTCGCCAGCGTGAAGATGTTGCCGCGCTCCTGCGGTGTGAGCACCAGGTTGAGCGGCTGGAAGTTGTAGAGGTCGTTGCCGGCGCCGGTCGACACGAAGCAGCGGTAGTCATCGACGCTGTCGCCGACGGCTCCGTCGATGCGCGTGACCGAGGCGCAGCCGCCCGGTCCCGGCACGAACACGCGGCCGGTCGGCACGCGGCTCGAGCCACCCTCGAACACCGAGCCGTAGAAATAGATCGCGTTGCGCGAGAAGTCGCGGTCGTTGGCCGAGATCTCCTCCTGGTGATTCCAGCTCGCGCCCAGCATGACACTGCCGCGATCGCTCCTGGTGCCCCAGGAGAGCGAAGCCGACGTCCGTGCGCCATCATCCTCGCCGGAGATACCGTAGTCGAGTCCGAGTTCGGCGCCTTCGTAATCCTTGCGGGTGATGAAATTCACAACGCCGGCGATGGCATCCGAACCGTAGACCGCGCCCGCGCCCTCCTTGAGGATCTCGACGCGCTCGATCATGTTGATCGGGATGACGTTGACGTCGACGGCACCGTCCTCATAGGTCAGTGCGCCGAGGCGGCGCCCATTGAGCAGCACGAGCGTGCGTTCCGTGTCCAGCCCGCGCAGCTCGACGTGCGAGGCACCGGTGCCGCCGCCGTTGTTGACCTGTGGATTGGTGGCGGCGCCCGCCACCGAGGGCACTTCCTGCAATAAATCGCCGATCGTGGTCACGCCCGACTCGTGAATCACATCGCGGCCGAGAGTGTAGACCGGGCTCGCCGTCTCGGTGTCGACGCGGCGAATGCGCGAGCCCGTGACGGTCACCGTACCGATGTCCGCGGCTTCGGTCTCTTGTTCCTGGGCGACCGCGTGGCCCAGCGGCAGCGCGACGCTCGCCGCTAGCGCGAGGTGCACCGCCCTTCGAAGTAGTGGATTGATGGACTTGTCGTGGAGCATTTCTCCTGCCTCCTCTTTATAGGCCGGAAGCACGGCCTCACCGCCGCACGCCCGACGAGACATGTGGTTAGAACGCGACCACGCTAGAGGCAGGCCTCGCCGGGTGACCACTCGCGAGGGACCAGGAGTAAGGAATCAGGACGGGGCGGCCGGTGCCTGGGACAAACCGGCGGCGCATATACGACAAATTTCGTGGAAGCGCGACGCGCCGGGGCGACTACTTGCGCCAGAAGGCAGGCGTGAACAGCACCAGCACGCTAAAGATCTCGAGCCGTCCGAGCACCATCGCTATCGAACAGACCCAGGTCTGAAAGTCGGTGAGCGATTGGTAGTTGGTGTCCGGACCCACGGCGTTGAGGCCGGGACCGAGATTATTGATCGAGGCCAGCACCGCTGAAAATGACGTGACGAAATCGAGCCCGGAGAGCAGCAATACGAAGGTGAGCACTACGATCGTCTGGAAATAGAGAAAGATGAACGCGAGCACGGCGTACGCGATGCGATTGGCGACCACATGGCCGCCGATGCGCACCGGCTCCACTGCCTGTGGGTGAACCATCAGCCTGAGCTCCCGCAGCGCCTGTTGTCCGAGTAGCAGCGTGCGGAACATCTTGATCCCGCCGCCGGTCGAGCCGGTGTTGCAGCAAAGGCAGCTGAGGAACATCAACCAGGGCGCGACGAACGCGGGCCACTTCTCGTAGTCCTCCACCACAAATCCCGTGGTCGTGGCGATCGAAATGACGGCGAAGGCCGCATGGCGCAACGACTCCCAACCGCTGGCGTAACGCCCGTCGACGAGCAGCACCAGCATCACCAGCAGCACGCTTCCGATCAGCATGCGCAACAGTCCCACGACCTCCGGATCGGTGCGATAGGGCTCCAGGGACACCCGCCGTATCGCCAGGAAGTGGCGCGCAAAGTTCATGGCTGCCAGCACCATGAAGACCATCAGGACGACCTCGACCGCTGGCGAGTTGAAGTGCTTGACCGAGTCGTCGTATGTCGAGAAACCGCCGAGCGCCATCGCGGAAAATGCGTGGCACACCGCATCGAACCAGCTGATGCCACAGAGTCGCAGCGCGACAATGCAGGCGACCGTGATACCAATATAGGTGAACCAGAGCGCCTTGGCGGTCTCGGTGATGCGCGGCGTGAGCTTGGTGTCCTTCACCGGCCCGGGGATCTCGGCCTTGTAGAGCTGCATGCCGCCGACGCCGAGCAGCGGCAGGATCGCGAGTGCCAGCACGATGATGCCCATGCCGCCGTACCAGTGCAGGGCGTGGCGCCACAGATTGATGGCCGGTGGCAGCTCTTCAAGGTGTGTGAGGACGGTTGAGCCGGTGGTGGTGATGCCGGAGGTCGTCTCGAAGAATGCATCCGTGAGCGTGAGGCCGGGCATCGCAATCAGCATGGGAATGGTCGCGACCGACGCCATCAGCACCCAGGCCAGGGTCACGAGCAGGAAGCCGTCGCGCGACTTGAGCTCGCGCTTGAAGCGGCGGGTCGCCGCCCAGATGCACAGTCCCAGCCCCGAGCAGAAGAGCGCGGCCACCACGAACGCCCACCAGGTACCGTCGCGGAACAGCAGCGAGGTGATGATCGGCAGGACGAATGTGAGACCAAAAATCGTCAGCAGCTGCCCGAGCACGTGGACGACTGCTAGCACGCGTGTTCCTACTTGAATGCCGTGCCGGCCTGGAACAGGCGCTCGACGCCTTCGATGTGACGCCGGTCGGTCACGAACAGGATCACGTGGTCGTCCGGCTCGATCACGGTGTCGTGATGGGCGATGATGACCTCCTCACCACGCACGATGGCGCCGATGGTCGCGCCCTCCGGGAGGTCGATGTCCTCGATGCGCCGCCCCACCACGCGCGACGAGCCAGGCTCCCCATGCACGATGGCCTCGATCGCCTCGGCCGCGCCGCGCCGCAGGCTGTGCACGCGCACCACGTCGCCGCGGCGCACGTGCGCGAGCAGCGATCCGATGGTGACCGATGACGGCGAGATGGCGACGTCGATCGGGCCGCTCTCGATCAGCTCGGCGTAGGAGGGCCTGTTGATGAGCGCCATCACCTTGTGCGCTTCGAGGCGCTTGGCGAGCATCGCCGAGAGGATGTTGGCCTCCTCGGAGTTGGTGACCGCGACGAACACATCCGTCGAGTCGATGTTCTCCTCCACCAGCAATTCCTCGTCCGCGGCATCGCCGTTCAGGACGATGGTGTTGGCGAGGAGCTCGGACACGCGCCGAGCACGGCGGCTGTCACGCTCGATCAGTTTGACCTGGTTGTGGGACTCGAGCGCCTGGGCGAGGCGAAAGCCGATGTTGCCGCCACCTGCGATCACCACGCGCCGCACCGGGTCCTCCGCCTTGCGCATCTCATTCATGACCAGCCGGATGTCCTGGCGGGCGGCGAGGAAGAACACCTCGTCGCCGTGCTCGATCACGGTGTCGCCTTCCGGAACGACGCCCTGGCCGTTGCGGTAGATCGCCACCACGCGCGCCTCGGCATTGGGGATGTGCTCGCGCAACGCGCGCAGCTTCTGTCCGACCAGCAGACCGCCGCGCAACGCGCGCACGCCGACGAGGCGCACCTTGCCGTCCGCGAAATCGAGCACCTGGAGCGCACCGGGGTAGCGGATGAGCTGCTCGATGTACTCGGTGACGAGCTGCTCGGGGCTGATCCATACGTCGACCGCGAGCCCGCCTTCGCCTTCCTCGAACAGGCCCTCGCGCTGGAAATAGTCCGCCGAGCGGATGCGCGCGATCTTGGTGGGCGTGCGATAGAGCGTGTAGGCCACCTGGCAGGCGAGCATGTTCACTTCGTCGCTCGAGGTGAGCGCGACCAGGATGTCGGCGTTCGAGGCGCCGGCCGCGTCGAGCACCGTGGGATGCGCGGCGTTGCCATGCACGGTACGGATGTCGAGGCGGTCCTGCAGGTCGCGCAGCGCCTCGTCATTGGTATCCACCACCGTGACTTCGTTGGCCTCCTCGCGCGACAGGTGATAGGCGGCGGTGCGACCGACCTGGCCTGCGCCGAGGATGATGATCTTCACATGAGCTCCAGGTTCGCGTACCCCACCATCAGCCACTTGGTTCCCTGGTGTTCGAAGTTGACCTGCACGCGCGCATGCGAGCCCTGGCCCTCGAGGTTGAGGACCACGCCCTCGCCGAACTTGCCATGTCGCACGCGCTGCCCGAGACGCATGCCGGGGACGTCCGCAGCGATGTCGAGTGCGCCCTGGAAGCGCGCCGGGCGCGAGATCTGGATACGTGGACGCACTTCCTCGATCAGCTCGGACGGAATCTCGTTCACGAAGCGTGATACCTGCCCATAGGTGTCGATGCCGTGGAGACGGCGCTGCTCCGCATAAGTGAGCACGAGCTCCCGCATGGCGCGCGTGGTGCC
>DATIEU010000024.1:0-2774 GCA_035455565.1 Steroidobacteraceae bacterium
GGACCGCAGTTGCGCAGTGGATTAGTCGCAACTCTTTGTTTTCCGTGGTGATCTAGCTCAGATGGTTAGAGCGGCGGATTCATAATCCTCAGACCGAATCGCTCTAGATGCGCGCCGATACAACGAAAATCGGTCCCCCTCCTTCCAATAAATCTCGATGAACTTGCGCGTAGCGCCCTGGTTTCCGATGCTGATTGGCAAAGATATTGGAAGATTTTTTCGACTGGCGACGCCTTCGCGACTGAGCCCGAACATGCCGAATGACGGGTGGACTTCTTATGCGCCCCCACTCAATTGTCTCCCACCGTCTCACTATTTGTTTCATTGGATAACGCTAACGCGGCGCAGCGATTTACGGTCAGACACACCGACAGAAGAAATTGCTTGAGATCGATAAGTAGCGATAGTCGGCGAAGGATCGAAACCGCCGACACGCGAATTCAGGCGTCCCCGGTGCAAACGGCATTCCGCGTGCGCGATACGGGCATCGTGTAGAGCGTGCGCTTCTTAGGCGGAAGATCTGTCGACGTTTGTAGCGGGAGCAGGCTTGCTCGCACCCCAGCTTCCGAAGATCCACGCAGTAGTGCCAGCAAGAACCGAGGCCACCAGCACGCCGAGCTTGGCCGCGGCGAGAAGTGATGGCTCGGGGAATGCGAGTGTGGCGATGAATATCGACATCGTGAATCCAATTCCGCCCAAACAGCCGATCAAGGCGACCCCGCGCCAAGTGACGCCGGCCGGCAAAGTGCACCAACCGACGCGCACAGCGAGCGCGACGGTCGTGACGATGCCAAGCGGCTTACCTACGAAAAGAGCCAGTGCGATGCCGCCCGCGAGCGCGCGCGGTACTTCGCTGCTCAGATCGAGTCCACCAAAGCTGATGCCGGCGTTTGCGAGGGCGAACAAAGGCATGACGCCGTAGGCGATCCACGGGTGCAACCCGGCCTCAAGGTGCTTGGCGGCGGGATCGGGCATTAGCACGCCGACGACGACTCCCGCGAGAACGGGATGCAGACCAGCGCGGAGCATTCCGATCCAAAGCACGACACCCACGGCGAGGTACGCCAGCGCGCCTTGCGCTCGCCGACGCCGCAATACGAGTAACCCTCCAAGGCCAAGCGCGGCAATACCGACGCCTTGCACAGCGATGCCGTCCGCGTAGAAGAATGCAATGATCAAGATTGCCGCGACATCGTCGGCAATCGCGAGCGCAAGGAGCACTGCACGCAACGCTGGGTTGGCGCGACTACCGAGTAGAGCGAGAACGCCGACAGCGAACGCGATATCCGTCGCGGTCGGGATCGCCCAGCCCGCGCGCACGTTTTCCGCGCCATTGAACAAGAGATAGATGGTCGCGGGTGCAACGTTGCCGCCAATCGCCACAATGATCGGCAGGGCGGCCGTTCTGAAGGTCGACAATGCCCCCTCGTGCATTTCGTGCCGGACTTCGAGGCCGACGACCAGAAAGAACGCCGTCATCAGCGCCTCATTAGATGAGGAAGTGCCCCGCCGGTGCGTGCCACAACTCGCCGTAGGAGATGCTCCAGGGCGAGTTCGCCCACAGCAGCGCGCAGACAGTGGCCGCAAGCAGCACGATGCCGCTCGCGGCTTCGATTCGAAGGAAAGTCTCTAGAGGTATGAAGAGACGCGTGCGGGCTGAGCCCCACCTGCGAAAGAATTTCACGGCCGCACCGATGCTCGGCTGGCGACCCGACCAGCTCGTTACCTCTCGGCCGGAGATTCGGCGCAACACCCGCAGCCATTACACACCGGGCGACCGCGATGTGCCAACAGGGGGGCCACCCTTTGGTGAATATCTTGTATTCGAGGAAGGGACCTTCCTTTCGAAAGTCTACAAAGCGATCAATCGCTCATTTCGAAAGCGCGTAAGAGTCCCGAGAACGGCGATCTTGCTGATGCGCGCCGCGACCTATCGCGGCGGCGCGAGGTCGACTGCGGCAAGCGAACCCGCGAAGCCCGCGCCGGAACGACACGCGGGCGCGCACGGACGCTTAGCCCCGATATCTCACCGACAGAGAGCGCATCGAGCCCCTGAGAGTGACTTCTTGCGAGAACGAGTTAGGTCGAGCACGACGACACTACGCCGAGCCTTCGAAAAAGCGCCGGTTTGCGTGAATGAAACGAGCTATCCACCGTTCGAGAAAGGAGACGTTTCGAGCCCTGCTGAGATAGCCGTATCCCAGCACCGCGATCAGGAGTGCGCCCGCCGCGTCGACGATCAAGTCCCACATCGTATCCACCAGACCGCTCCTCTGCATGTTGAGTCCGAAGACGCTGTCCATTGCGAACTCGAAGATCTCCCACAGCGCGCCGAGCCCCACGGCGAACATGAACGAGAACAGGGCGACGAAGCCCGGCTTCATGTGCAGCTCGAGGTCTTCCTTCTCGTTGAGCACGTGGACCAGCAGAAAACCGACGATGCCAAGCAGGAAACCTGACGCGGTGTGCAGCACGGCATCCCACCACCAGTAACGGGCGTAGTAACCGCGCACTTCGCCGAGGAACAGCGCGGAGAACACGAACAGCAGCGCCAGTGCTTCCAGCTCGGGCGGGATGAAGACATTGAACCGGCGCCCCAGGAACATGGGAAGCAGCGTGAGCGCAAGCACGGCCGACGTCGTCGCCACGTTCAGCCATTGACCGTTCCACAGTTCCAGGCCGATCCCGAAGAGCAGTGCAATCTGCAGCGCGATCGTAACGCGACGATGCAGCCGCTGATCAATCGCGGCTGATGGTTGTGGCTGGCTCACGGC
>DATIEU010000025.1:0-3361 GCA_035455565.1 Steroidobacteraceae bacterium
GACGAGGACCTCGTACTCCCTGCCGAGCTCGTCTCGACGGAGGCGCCCAAGCAGTACCTCACGATTCGCATCAAAGTGCCAGAGAGCGGATTGGAGACGATCAAGACCGTGAAGCCCGGTCAGTGGGTGACTGTCACGTCCCAACACAAGCCCTTGACTGACGATGTCGCCGTAGTGGCGGTCAGGCCGTACGGAGCAAGCCCAACTACTGAGTGATCTGTCACGACCACACGAATGTGATGCCGACGCCGCCGGGTCCTGTTGGACGAGTGAGGCAGCGCTATGTGTCCGGTTGGTACGGCTACGACCCAGCATGCGAGTATCAGGAGCAGTGGGTCCAGGGATAACGGGTGACGCATGGCAACGAGTCCGCTGGGTCCGAGCGACCTTTCATTGCGAGACTTCATCGAGGCTGTCGGCTCCCCCGACACGCCTCACGGCGCAGTGTCGACAGCAGCCGTGGCAGGAGGCTTGGGGACTTCGCTTCTCCTTATGGTCGCGGCGCTGCCTCAGACGAAGTCTGACTCGAGTACCGATCGGGTAAAGCTGGTCGAAGCGGCAGCTGCGACAACCGGTCTGCGACAGCAATTGATTGAAACGATCGAAACGGAAACTGCGGTGAAGCTCTTCACCGCGCGCAACATGCCACAAGCGAGCGCGGCGCAGCGCTCGGAACGGCAAGCCGCGATACAGCTTGCGCTTCGTGCGTCTGCCGATGTGCCACTCGAGGTGATGCGCTTGTGTGCGCAGGGATTGGAACTCGCGGCCATAGTCGCGAGGCACTGTGCTCGGGCGGCATCGGCCGACGTTCAACTCGGGATGGGGCTCTTGCAGGCGGGCTTCGACGGCGCGCGTGCCAATCTCGAGGGCAAACTGAGCAGCTTCATCGACGTGGCGTACATCACACCGATCGTGGACGAGATGAGCCGCCTGACTGTTGAGACTACAGCGTCGACACGCGCCGCGGAGTCGGTGTTGAAGGCCCCGCCGGCGTAGCGGTCGGTGCGCGGCGTCTCATAGCCGATCGGGTTAGCCCAAGGAGCGGGAGGAGATATGACTCGGAGGAATCTGTCGTTGGCTTTCGTCGCCGTACTGCTCGCAGGCGCAATGGCCGCTGCCCAGACCCACGCACCAGTCGTGACGATGACTGTGACCACCCTGGATGGGCGCACGCAGGAACTGACCGCGGCTGAAAGCGGGCTCGCCACGCTTACACTCAAAGATGGTACGGAGTACGGCTTCCGTCCCACGATTCAAGATAGTTCGCCCTGGAATCGAATCGTCGTGACGATCTTCAAGAGCGCGACAAGCAGCGCGCCAACGACTATTCTCGGTGAAATCGAGCTCCGAAGAGGCGGACCGGCGGTGAATTCGAAAACGAATCCGTCCTTCAAGGTGTCCGTTCCCAAGGTGTCGGCGCCAACAACGCCGACGGAGTCATGACGAGGCGCGGTCCCCGGCAGAAGGCCGACCGGCGCTGTTGAGAAAGCGCGACGAACTAATCCCAGTGAGCGCACGTTCCGGCAACTCTTCAGGACGTCGCCAGTTCGATTGCGACGATGAGGCGCTCGTCCGAGCGCTGGAAGCGGGCGAGGAGCAGGTCTTCAACGACCTCGTCGAACGCTGGAGCGGCATGATGCTGCGCCTGGCGCTCGCGCATATCGACAGTCATGCGATTGCCGAGGAGGTCGTGCAGGAGGCGTGGCTGACAGTGTTGCGGTCGCTGAACCGGTTCGAACAGCGATCGTCATTCCGCACGTGGGTGCTCGGCATCGTCGTGAACTGTGCGCGGTCACGGGCGCGTGCCGAGCGCCGCTTGGTCCCACTCTCGTCCGAGTCGGGCCCAGTCGTGGATCCAGCCCGGTTTCTGCCAGCTGACCATCCACGATGGCCTCACCATTGGGGCGTCGAACCCGCCGCATGGCGTACGCCGGAGGATGAACTGCTCGCCCGAGAGACACGCACCGTGATCCTCGAGGCCATCGCTGCGCTGCCTCCCGCGCAGCGTGAAGTCATCGTCTTGCGCGATCTCGAGGAATTCCCATCCAGTGAGGTCTGTAACATTCTCGGCCTCACGGACACTCATCAACGAGTCCTGCTGCATCGGGCACGGTCGCGGGTTCGCCAGGCGCTCGAGCGGTACTTCACCGCGACGGAGACAACGTGATCACCAACCTGCCCGAGATGCCATGCCGGGAGCTGGTCGAGCTCATCACCGACTATCTCGAGGACCGCCTCTCGCCGCAGGACCGCGCCCGGTTCGAGGCCCATCTCGACCAGTGCGAGGCCTGCCGGACCTACGTCGACCAGTTTCGGCAGACGATTCGTGTGCTTGGACGGCTGCCTGAGGAGTCGCTGTCGACCCAGGCCCAAGAGGCCCTGCTCGCAGCATTTCTGGGCTGGTCTCGTCGCTGATTCGCCGACTGTAACGCCAGCCCCCGTTCGGGCACTCATGGTCGAACACCTCGGACGCGCCGGCGCTGCGCCTGGTCAGCTCGATGCGTCGATGCCAGGGTGACGAGGAGAAAGCGAACCATGATCGGGAACCAGAGCCGGGTGCACAGCGTTCTCATCCTCATCGCGACGATCGGCATGACAACCAGTGCCTCCATCGGGGCCCAGGAGCGCCAGGAGTACCGCTCGACGGCCGAACAGCGGGAGGTGCTCAAGAGCGATCTCGTGAGCGCCCCAGGCAAGGAGGGAACGGTTCTCAAGGTCGAGTTGCCCGCCAAGTGGGTCGGCGACTGGCACTACCACACCGGAGATGTCTTCGTGTACGTCATTTCCGGCGAATTCGTCGTCGATGTCGACGGGCAAGGTCGCAAAAGCTTTGGACCGGGTCAGGTGTATCACGAAGCCGTGAACACGCGCATGCAGGCGCGGAACCCGAGCGCCACGCAACGCACCTCCCTGATCCTGTTTCAGGTTGGCGGAAAGGGCGAACCGTTGATGCTGACCGCCAAGCCTCCGCAAGGCTAGGGTTCGAACGCGCTGCTCGACGCCTTCCGAGGGCGGTCTCGCCGCTAGTCCTCCGGCTGTAACAAGAGCCCGGCCTGCGGCACTCATGTCACGAGCGCCGATCGGATGAGGAGGTATCCATGGCCTTGCTTCAGCTCGACGAATTTAAGACCAGGCAGCGCGCCACGTGGGAGGGCGGCGATTACAGCACCTGCTCCCCCTACATCGCCGAAGTGGGCGAACTCGTCATGACCCGCGCCGGCATTACACGGGGAATGCGCGTGCTCGACGTCGCGTGCGGCACCGGGAATGCCGCTCTCCCCGCAGCCCGCGCCGGCGCGCTCGTAACAGGACTCGACCTTGCGCCCAGTCTGCTCGAAGCGGGTCGGGCGAAAGCCAGGGC
>DATIEU010000026.1:0-4561 GCA_035455565.1 Steroidobacteraceae bacterium
GATCAGCACCAGATTTCCCGCAACCAGCGCCACGAAACCGAGCGCGCGTGCCTCGCCGTCCGGCACGATCAGCAACGCTGCGGCATAGACCAGGACCACCGCGGCCAGACTGCTGACGCCCAGCGTCGCGCTTTCCAGGACCATCAACCTCGAGAACAGCCGTTGCCCGGGATCGCGTGGCGGCTGACGCATGAGCCGCTCGCCACGCTGCTCGGTCTCGAAGACGAGCGAACAGGCGGGATCGATCACGAATTCGAGGAACACGACGTGCAGCGGGTAGAGCAGCAGCGGCCAGCCGAACAGCACAGGCAGCAAGCCTATGCCGGCGAGCGGAATGTGAACCGCGAGCAGATAGCTCATGGCATTGCGGATGTTGTCGTAGATGCGCCGGCCGACGCCGATGGCCGTCACCAGCGCGGAGAAATCGTCATCGAGGAGCACGAGCGCCGCAGCCTCGCGCGCTACGTCGGCGCCTCGGCCGCCCATGGCGATGCCGATGTGCGCGGCCTTGAGGGCCGGTGCATCGTTCACGCCGTCGCCCGTCATGGCGACGATCTCGCCGTTGGCGCGCAATGCCTGCACGAGGCGCAACTTTTCGTCGGGCGGTGTGCGCGCGTACACGCTGACCTGTCGAACGCGCTCGCGCAGTTCGACGTCGCTCAGTGCAGCGACCTGCGCGCCGGTGAGGATTCTCGACGGCTCGGCGAGCCCGACGGCACGCGCGATGCTGCCCGCGGTCGCCGCATGATCCCCCGTGATCATGATCACGCGGATACCGGCGCGCCGGCACTCCTCGAGCGCCGCGGGCACGGTTGCTCGCACCGGGTCCATCAGTCCGATGAGGCCGTGCATCTGCAGCCGCAGGCCGAGCGGCGAGGCGGGCAGATCGTGGCCGGAAAACTCGAGGGACGCGACCGCCAGCACGCGCAAGCCGTCGCCGGCGAGCTCATCGGTGCGCCTGAGCAGGCGTGCCGCGGCATCGGGTGCGAGTCTGCAGAGCCTGGCGAGTGCCTCTGGCGCACCTTTGGCGGCGATGTGCAGGTCGCCGTTGTCAGGGCTTTGCCAGACGTGGGTGACCGCAAGCAGCTCCGGGGTGAGCTCGTACTCGCGCACCAGCGTCATCTCTCCCAGTCGCTTCACCGCCTCGGGCGCATGGCGCCGGGCCGAGTCGAGGATCGCGCGCTCCATCGGATCGAAGGCATCGAGCTCGCAGGCCGCGAGCGCCGTGCTCAGCAGCACCCGCATGCGAGCATCGACGTCAACCGTGTGCTCATCGAGCCTGGCGCGCCGCGCGCCGTCGTCCAGGACGGCGAGCGTCATGCGGTTCTCGGTGAGCGTGCCGGTCTTGTCGACCGCCAGCACCGTGGCGGCGCCCAGCGTCTCGATCGCCGGCATGCTGCGGGTCAACACGCTGCGCTTCGACAGGCGCCACGCGCCAAGCGCGAGAAACACCGTCAGCACGACCGGAAACTCCTCGGGCAGGACGCTCATCGCGAGGGTGATGCCGGCGAGCGCGCCGGCGATCCAATCGCCACGCAACGTGGCGTACAGGAACACTACGGCAAGGCACAGGAGGATCCCGCACAGCGCCAGCCATTGCACCAGCCGCCGCGTTTCCCGATAGAGCGGCGTGCGCTGCGGCTGCAACAATGCGAGCGCGTGTCCGATCCTGCCGAGCTCAGTCGCGCCGCCGGTCGCGACGACCTCCGCGGTGGCATGCCCGCGCACCACCAGCGTGCCGGAGTAGACGCAGGCACGCGCTTCCGCCTGAGGCCGCGACAGCGTGTGCGCGTCCGGATCCGCCTGCTTCTGCACGGGAGCCGACTCGCCGGTGAGGAGCGACTCGTCCACCGCCAGCTCGGTGGCCTCGCGCAGCAAGCCGTCGGCGGGAACTCGATCGCCCTCGCTCAGCAGCACGATATCGCCGCGCACGACTTCGCGGCCGGCAATACGCCGCAACTTCCCATCACGCACGACCGCCGCGCGCGGGCTCGACAGGTCGCGCAGCGCCTCGAGCGCGCGCTCCGCACGCCGCTCCTGCAGCACCGTGATGGTCACGACCGCGATCAGGGACGAGGCGAGGATCAGGGCCTCGCGCACCTCGCCGAGCAGGAGGTAGAGGCCTACGGCCGCAGAGAGCAGCAGGAACATCGGCTCCGCGAGCACCCGCACGAGAGCGCCGAGCAGGCGGTGCCGATCGGTCTGGGGAAGATCGTTCGCGCCCTCCGCGCGCAGGCGCCGCTCGGCCTCAGCCTGGGTCAGGCCTGGCCAAGTTCGCTGGGGCACGCCGCGCCCCGTAGCTGCGTGCGCCTTCTCCGCCAGCATGGCGGGAGCGCTTACCGCGCCGAGGCGCTGCGCAGAGCTTCGCGGCGTTGCTGCGTGGACGCGAGTCGGGCAAGTCCCGAGAGCTGCTCGGCGAGGGTGCCGAGCAGATCGTCTACCGCGACGACGCCGCTCAACCAGCCGCGTGCATCGACAACCGGTGCACGACGCACGCCACGCGCCCGCATTCTCTCGATTGCATCTGGCATGGCTTCGTTCTCGCTCAGCACCAGGGGAGGCTCCGACATCACCTGATCGACGCTGAGGCAGAAGAGGTCCGAGGCACGGCTGAGCTGGGCGCGCACGATATCCCGATCGGTCACCACCCCGATCGGCAGGCGGCCTTCGGGCCGATCGCTCACTACCACGACCATGCCCACGTGGCGCTCGCACATTTCGCGCGCCGCCGTCGCGAGCGGTTCGCCCGCGTGCACCACTACGACATCACGATTGCAAAGGCGACCGATGTTCATTGCCACTCTCCTTGTACGTCAATAGTCCTGGCGCGCGAATCGGGTCGCCGATCGCGACCGATGCTCGCGGCCCGGGTGTCGAGATTCGGCCTCATGGCGCGCAAGGATCTCGAGCACTTCCGCGTCGCTCAACTGCGGAAACTCCTCGTACCACTGACCGACAGACATGAACGGTTGCGGCTGACGCGCGCAGACGACCTGGTCCGCGCTGGCTTTGAGCATCGCGATCGCCTCCGGGGGAGCGACCGGTACCGCGACCACAATGGCGCGCGGTTGCATCACTCGCAGCGTGAGCACCGCCGCTTCCATCGACAAGCCCGTAGCCATGCCGTCATCGACGAGGATAACGACGCGATCGCGAACCTCGAGCGGGGTGCGACCGGGCCGATAGGCGAGCTCGCGCCGCTGCAGCTCGATGAGCTCGTGCGCGGCGACCTCACCAAGCATGGCATTGAAGTCCGCCACGAACGGGGCGACCTGCGGATTCTTGATGATCACGCCGGCAGGACCGATTGCGCCGGCGGCGACCTCCGGCTGCCAGGGGAGGCCCAGCTTGCGCACGACCAGCACATCGAGCGGCGCGTGCAGCGCCCGCGCGATCTCGCTCGCGACCGACAAGCCGCCGCGCGGCAAGGCGAGCACCAGGACGTTCGGGTCGCCCGCGTACTGTTGCAGCAGTGCCGCCAGCTGCCGCCCGGCGGCTGACCGATCCTGAAAAATGGCCCGCGGCACGGAAATCATGCGGCGAGTATGGCTCGGGGCGCGCGCCGTGCCTGTACGTAGATGTCGTAGGCGGCTCGGGGTTAGTCGCGTCGTGGCCGTGGTCTGCGAGCGGCCACGGCGGCAATGGCAGTGCCAACGTCAGCGGAGCGCAGGCGGCCCCTGCTCGGCCTCGATGACCATCCGCACCAGGTGGGCGAGCGAGTTGGCGCCCATCTTCTCCATGATGTGCGCGCGGTGAATCTCCACGGTGCGCTGGCTCAACTCGAGGTCGGCGGCGATCACCTTGTTGGCCTTGCCGTGCGCGACCAGGGCCATGACCTCGCGCTCGCGAGGGGTCAATCCGGAGATGCGCGCACGGATGCGCTCGCGGTTGCCGAGCAGCTCACGCCCCGCGCGATCCTTCTCGAGTGCCTTGTTGATGCGATCGACCAGGTCCTGGTCGCGGAAAGGCTTCTGCAGGAAGTCCATGGCGCCACGCTGCATCGCCTCCACCGCCATGGGCACGTCCCCGTGACCGGTGATGAAGATGATGGGCAGCATCGCACCGCGGGAATTGAGCTCCTCCTGCAGCTCAAGGCCGCTCATGCCCGGCATGCGGATGTCGAGCACCAGGCAGCCGCTGCGGCCCGGATCGAAGCCGGCGAGAAAGTCCTGCGCCGAGGCGTAAGCCTGCACCGGCAGGCCCAGTGTCTTGAACAGCAGCTTGAGCGAGCCGCGCACCGCCTCGTCATCGTCGACGATGAATACCGTCGCAATCTCATTCTTCATGAAGCCGACCTCCCGACTGCCGGCAGCGTGAAGTAAAAACATGCCCCGCCGCCCGGTTCATCACGGTGTGCGAGCTTGCCGTCGTGCGCAGCCACGATGGTGCGGCTGATCGCGAGCCCGAGCCCCGTGCCCTGCGGTTTGGTGGTGAAAAACGGGCTGAAGAGCTTCGCGATCGCACCCGGTTCGACTCCCGCGCCGTGGTCATGCACGGAAATCTCCACGCCGTCCGCCGTAGTCACGGCGCGCAGGGCGATTTCGCCCCGTGCAGTGCCATT